>NZ_JBLZFZ010000002.1:0-252322 GCF_050753385.1 Pantanalinema rosaneae CENA516 | reverse complement strand
AGATGTGTATAAGAGACAGGTCTCCCCCTTTCCGGCTCTTGCCCCCGCCGCTATTCCAGGGCAGCAAGCGATCAATACGCTACTGGATCTAGCGCTCAGGGGCGATCTGAAGGGAGTTGTGGAGTACACGCAGCATCTGGAGCAGTCCGAGCCAGCTTGGACAGTCTTTACTACCCAACTGCGCCACCTGGCAAAAAGCTTTAAGGGCAAACAAGCGATTGAACTGATCAAACATTATCAGGCACAGCCATGAATCAGCCAACGACTGAAACAGGAACTATTTTGGTTGTGGATGACACCCCAACGAATTTAGAGGTGTTGTTTGATTTTTTGAATCAGGCGGGATTTAAAGTGCTGTTTGCGGAGGATGGGGAAAGTGCGTTAGAAAAAGCCCACTATGCCACTCCCGATCTCATTCTGCTAGACATTCTCATGCCCGGAATGGACGGCTTTGAAACCTGTCGTCGCCTGAAAGCCAGTCAGGCAACTCAAGCCATTCCCATTATTTTTTTGACAGCGCTCAGTGACACCCTGGATAAGGTGAAAGGCTTCACTCTTGGGGCGGTGGATTTCATTACCAAGCCACTTCAGTATGAGGAGGTGGTTGCCCGCGTCCAAACCCATTTGCGGGTGCAAACATTAACCAGACAACTCCAGACCCAAAATGCCCGATTGGAATATGAAATTCAGGAGCGTCAACAGGCAGAAGCGGCGATTAGACGGCAAAACCAACGATCGCAACTGTTCGCAGACGTAACACTGAAAATCCGCCGATCGCTGCATTTAGATGACATTCTGCAAACGGCGGTGACTGAAGTCCAGAAAATTCTCCACGCCGATCGGGTGCTGATTTATCGGCTATGGTCAAATGGGACAGGCAGTGGCATGGCGGAGGCAGTGCTGCCCGGTTTTCCCAGCATCATGGGGCACATC
Source organism: Pantanalinema rosaneae CENA516 (assembly GCF_050753385.1). Classification (NCBI taxonomy): domain Bacteria; kingdom Bacillati; phylum Cyanobacteriota; class Cyanophyceae; order Leptolyngbyales; family Leptolyngbyaceae; genus Pantanalinema; species Pantanalinema rosaneae. The sequence goes on along the minus strand of NZ_JBLZFZ010000002.1, from coordinate 251,389 downwards.
TTTCCCGAGGAAGTGTTTCCCGAAAGCAGCCGAGAACAATATCGCCAGGGGCAGATCCGCCGCTTGCATGATATTGAGCATAATCATGAGGTTTCACCTTGCCTGGTGGAGTTTTTGCGGCAGTTTCAGGTGAGAGCAAAACTGGTGATTCCGATTCTAACCAAGGAAGATTTGTGGGGACTGCTGATTGCTCACCAATGTGCTGATTCTCGCCAGTGGACTGACTTTGAAGCGGAATTACTCCAACAGCTTGCCGATCAAATTGGCATTGCACTGACCCAATCCCAGTTACTCGAACAAGAAATCCTACAACGACAGGAATTAGTTCGTTCTAATGCTGAACTGCAACAATTTGCCTATGTTGCCTCCCACGACTTACAAGAACCCCTGCGGATGGTAACCAGCTACCTGCAATTACTGGAGCAGCGTTACAAAGGTCAGCTAGATGCGGATGCGGATGACTTTATTCACTATGCTGTAGACGGGGCGGGACGGATGCGTACCCTGATCAATGATCTATTGAGCTATTCCCGCATTGGCACCCGAGGACAGGCGTTTGCCCTCACGAGTTGCACCGAGGCGGTCACTGGCGCGATCGCAAATTTGGCAGTGGCGATCGCTGAACGGCAGGCGATTGTCACCTACGCAGATTTACCAACCATTCAGGCAGATGCCACGCAACTGACTCAGCTATTTCAGAATTTGATCAGTAATGCGATTAAGTTTGCCGATACCGTTGCCCCCCACGTTTGGATTCAAGCCAGTCGCCAGGAGCAAGGCTGGTTGTTCTCGGTGCAAGACCATGGGATTGGCATTGATCCCCAGTATGCTGAGCGAATTTTTGTAATCTTTCAACGTTTACATAATCGGATCGATTACCCTGGTACTGGGATTGGACTGGCAATTTGCAAAAAAATTGTTGAGCGTCATGGTGGGCGAATTTGGGTACAGTCTGAGTTGGGGCAAGGCGCAACATTCTACTTCACAATTCCAGACAGAGGAGAACATTAATTGTGAATTCCCGGAATGTTGCTAGACCGATCGAGATTTTGCTGGTAGAAGATAATCCGGGAGATATTCGGCTGACGCAGGAAGTGCTAAAAGAGGGCAAGATCCATAATCATCTGAATGTAGTAGAAGATGGGGAAAAAGCGATCGCCTTTTTGCAACGAACTGCCCCCTATGACCAAGCGCCGCATCCCGATCTCGTTTTACTGGACTTGAATTTACCACGTCGGAATGGGTTAGAAGTATTACAGATTATTAAAAGTAATCCTTTACTCAAACATATTCCAGTCATTGTGTTTACCACATCTCAAGCCGAAGAGGATATTATTAGCGCTTACAGTCTTTATGCGAACTGTTACATCACGAAACCCATTGATTTGGGGCAGTTCATCAATAGTGTTAAATCCATTGAGAATTTCTGGTTAACCATCGTTAAATTACCATCGGAGTAAAAGATGGAAAACCAAGCGGCTATTCGGGTTTTGCTGATTGAAGATAATCCTGGCGATCGCCGATTACTGCAAGAACTCCTACGGGATGTTACGTCTGTTCCGATCCAGCTTGACTATAGCAACTGTTTAAGTCAAGGTCTGGAACGTCTCAGCGCTGGGAAGTTTGACGTAATTTTGTTAGACCTATTTTTGCCCGATAGCCAGGGATTTGACACCTTTACCCAACTCCATCAACGGGAGCAAGAAGTGCCGATCGTGGTGACAACTGGATTGAATGATGAAACCCTTGCCTTAAAGGCGGTACAAGAGGGTGCCCAGGATTATTTGGTCAAAGGTCAGATTACTGGAGAATTGCTGGTGCGATCGATTCGGTATGCGATCGAACGAAAGCGAGCCGAACAAAAGATTCGCGAGCAAGCCGCGCTGTTAGATATTGCCACCGATGCCATTCTGGTACGAGATGCCCACAACCGCATCTTATTTTGGAATAAAGGGGCAGAAAAACTGTATGGGTGGAAGGCGGAAGAAGTCCTGGGTCAACCGATTTCGGAGATCCTGTATCAGGATCCAGCCCAGCAATTCCTGGCAGCCCAACAGGAACTCCTCACTCACCAGGAATGGCAAGGAGAATTAAATCAAATTACCAAAACAGGACAGGAAATTATTGTGGAGAGTCGCTGGACTCTCGTGCGCGATGAAGAAGGCAATCCCAAATTCATTCTGGTTGTCAGCACTGATGTAACTGGGAAAAAACAACTGGAAGCCCAATTTTTCCGCGCTCAACGCCTGGAAAGTATTGGGACTCTAGCGAGTGGCATTGCCCATGATTTGAATAATATTTTGACTCCCGTTTTAGCCACTGCCCAATTGCTGCAAATGAAGCTGGTCAATCTAGATGAGCGGAGCTTGCAGATGTTACAGGTCTTGGAATCAAATGCCAAACGAGGGGCGGAACTGGTGAAACAGGTGTTGTCGTTTGCGCGAGGAGTCGAGGGCAAAGTCACGATTCTGCAAACCAGACATTTGATTCGAGAAATTCAACAAATTGTCCGGGAAACGTTCCCAAAATCGATCGAATTACAGGTAGAAACCGCCGCAAATTTATGGACAGTGACTGGCAATGCCACTCAGCTTCACCAGGTACTCATGAATTTGTGTGTAAATGCGCGGGATGCTATGCCAGAGGGCGGTATGCTCAAAATCATCGCCGAAAATCTGACGATCGATGCCAGTTATGCCCGCCTGAATTTGGAGGCTAAACCCGGCAAGTATATTGCGATTACAGTTGCCGATACTGGCATGGGCATGCCCAAAGAGTTATTTGAGCGGATTTTTGAGCCATTTTTTACCACCAAGGAACCGGGCAAAGGTACAGGCTTGGGGTTATCAACGGCGATCGGCATTATTAAAAGTCATCGCGGCTTCATTACCGTAGGCAGTTCTCTGGGTCAAGGCACTCAGTTTAAGGTGTTCCTGCCAGCCGTGATCGCCGAGCAGAATCTAGACGTTGGTAGCTCAGAACTATTCACTGGTCAGCGCGAATTAATCCTGGTTGTGGACGATGAAGCCCCCATTCGAGAAGTCACCAAGGCATCCCTAGAAACCTATAATTACCGGGTTCTTACCGCTGGTGATGGCGTTGAAGCGATCGCGTTATATGCCCAACATCAACAGGAGGTGCGCTTAGTGATTGTGGATATGATGATGCCCTCGATCGACGGCCCTACAACAATTCGCACCTTACACGAAATTAATCCTGATGTTAAAATTATTGCGGTTAGTGGGCTACTCCATAATTACCAATCCGCTTCGGCGGAACATTTAGGCATCCACAGGTTTTTACCCAAACCCTACACAATTCGCGAACTGTTGCAATCCATTCACGCCGCCTTATCTTCTAATCCTGCCTCAACACATCCTTAATTGTCTTGATGATGATATGAGGATCTACTGGTTTTGCCAGATGAGTTTGAAACCCAACCTCCAGGGCTGTTTGCCGATCGCGCTCTGCTGTATAGGCGGTTAATGCGATCGCGGGAATCCTGCCGCCCTGCTCAGGGGGTAAGGTACGCAAATGCCGCAGTAAGGCATAACCATCCATTTCAGGCATACCAATATCCGCCAGCAACACATCGAGTTGATTTTGGCGTAATTGTTCCAGAGCCGCCACAGCAGCAGTGACAGAAATGACGGTTGCCCCAGCCTGCTCCAGGATAAATTGCACCAGTTCTAAATTATCCACTTCATCATCAACCACTAGGATGTTGAGTCCAGCTAAGGGTGTAGGCAGACCTGGGTGAGGAATAGAGTGAATTGGAAGTGCTGAATCTATCGGATTCTGATTCACCATTTCAATGCGATTGATTAATGGTAACCGCACAGTAAAGGTTGATCCTTGAGCCTCACCGGGACTTGCCGCCTCGACGCTACCACCATGCAACTCCACAATGTATCGCACGATCGAGAGTCCTAACCCTAACCCACCAAACGATCGGGTCATGCTACTATCCGCTTGCCGGAAGGTATCAAACACATAGGGTAGGAATTCTGGTTGAATCCCCTGACCCGTATCCTGAATTTGAATCTGTACCAGGTCATCCACCTGCTCCAGCGCAATATCAATCCGACCTTGGGTGGAGGTAAATTTCACTGCATTGGTCAGAAGATTCCAGAATACCTGTTGTAACCGAGTGGCATCCCCCAGCACACAACCGACCTGTGGTTGAAACTGAGTATGAATCTGAATGGCTTTGGCTTCAGCCGCTAACCGTACCGTGTCGATCGCCGCTCGAATCGTCACCGCTAAATCAACCGGATAGCTATTTAAACTAATCTTGCCTCGCAGAATGCGCGAAATATCTAATAGATCTTCAATCAGTTGCACCTGCAATTTGGCATTACGTTCGATCGTCTCCACGGCGATCACGGTTTTTTCCGGTGTTAATCGCCCAGATTGCAACAGCTTTGCCCAGCCTAAAATCGGATTCATTGGGGTTCGCAGTTCATGGGACAACACGGCCAGAAATTCATCTTTCATCCGGTTGGCGGCTTCGGCTTCGGCTCTTGCCCGTTGTTCCGCTTCATACAGTTGTGCCCGCCCGATCGCCTGAGCACATTGCTGCGCCAGTGCCAACATAAATGCCCGATCGTCCTCGGTTAAGGTAGGAACTTGGGCAAAACTGAGGGACATACCCCCGATCGCCCGACCTTCAACGATCAACGGTAAGGAAATCCAACCGGCATAGTTCGTCCGGGCATAAAGCTGCTGCATGTGGGGATAGCGCTGGCTGCGCTCGGTCAAACTTTCCTCCCAAATTGGCGTTTTAGTGCGTACCGTTTCTGCCAAAGCGACAGGGGTTGTCACGGCAAACCGTTGCCATTGCTCCATAAGAGCAGGGGGATAGCCAACGGAGTGAATCACCTCTAGCTCAGTTGGATCGGTCGTTACTACAGCCACAACGGCTGCCATAGCCTGTAAGACTGCTTGACTTTGTTCCACCACCACCGCCGCCACCTGAGCCGGAGTTAATGATTCCGATAGAGCAGCCGTCACTAATTGCAGACGGGCATTGCGATCGGCAGTTTGTTCTGCCCGGTGCCGCGCCTGTTCTGCCTGCTGGTAAAGTCGGGCATTCGCGATCGCCATAGCAGCCCGATCCGCGAGATCCTGAAATAGGCTGATATCCCTGGGCTGATGCGGTTCCGCCGGATCATGGCGCGTTAAACTTAAGGTGCCGATCGTTTCTCCCTGCACAGTTAACGGCACGACTAATACACTGCACACACTAAACTGCTCTAAATACCCCTGGTAGGCTGGTCTAACCATCGCCCGAAATCTGGTGGCATCGGCGGCTCTGCTCAATAAGAGCGGTTCACCTGTTTGTAATACTTGGCCACTCATCCCCTCATCCGCCTTACGGGGATGGGCTTCTAGCAGTTGTCTGACCAATTGTTGAACCGGTGCTTCAGGATGGTAGCAGGACGCATGGGTAAACCATTGGCGATCGGCAGACAGTAAGCTCAACACACAAACATCCTGGGTAAACTCGCTCACCAAATGGGTAATCGTATCTAACAAAACGTGCAGATTTAAGTTGGCAGCAGCAAAGGTACAGGAAGCCTGGGCTAAAAAGCGCTGCGTTTGTTCGGTGCGTTTCTGCTCATCAATATCCGTGGCGGTGCCTAACCAGGCGATAATGCGATCGCCACTTGCCCGAATTGGAGTAATTCGGCTCAAATGCCAGCGATATACTCCATCCGATCGACGAATCCGGCATTCCAGTGCATAACTCTCCCCATGTCGTAAGGCTTGCACCCAACGGCGAAACACGATCGGGATATCCTGGGGATGAAATACCTGTTGCCAACCGTTGCCCTGGGTTTGCTCCAGCGCTAATCCCGTGAAGTCAGTCCAGGTCTGATTGCAATAGTAGGTGAGTCCTTCAGCATCAGCTATACAGACTAATTGCGGCAAGGAGGCGACCAAGGAACGATACAGTTCCTCACTGCGACGCAGGGCTTGCTCTACCTGCTTATAGTCTGTCACATCGCGGGTAATGCCTAACAGAGACTCAACCGCACCATCAGCTGCCAACTCCGTTACCATCTGGGTTTGATAGTAGCGCATCCCTTCAGCCGTCATAAACTCGAAGTCAAAGCGGCATCCTTCCCCCGTCAGAAAACAGGCTTGCATCTGCTCTTGCCAGAGTTGACACAGATCAGCCGGAACACCGACCTCCACATGGGTTTTGCCGGAATATTGGCTGGCGGGCAATCCCGTTGCTTGTTCGATCGCAGGACTGACATAGACATGGCGCAACTCCCGATCGAAGCGGGCAATAATATCCGGGGCGTTTTCCGTCAAGGTTTGAAACTGGCGCTCCCGGCGCTGAAGTTCGGCTTCCAGGTGTTTGCGATCGCTGATGTCCTGAAATACGGCAACCGCCGCAACAATATTCTCCTGAGCATCTAAGATGGGTGCCGAGTTGACCGTAATAAAGACGCGGCTACCATCATGCCGGTGTAATTCCATCTCTTCATTGGTAATTACTTCGCCACGCCGGAGCGATCGGGACAGGGGATAGTCTTCCGGAGCATAGGGCTGCCCCGTGGGCGCAAAGGCAGTAAAGGGTATCACCGCGACCTCAATCGCCTGGATGCGATCGAAATCATAGTCATAGCCAATAATTTGCTTTGCCTGCTCATTGGCAAGCACCAGTGCCCCCGATGCCGCATCGGCAGTTAGCACTCCAGCAGGCATTTGTCGTAGTACCGCTTCAAAGCGTGTGCGTTCCGTTTCCAGGGCTTGGAGGAGTTGCTCGGGTTCGGCGGTTGATGAGAGACTGCGGGCAAAGTGTTCGATCACCTCGGAGCGCGAAATTCCCCGCTTTTGGGCTTCCTGCTCCAGGCACTGCCAAGCGGTTTGAGTCAGACTGATACTGACCCGTTGTTTCGTTTCTGATTGCCAATTATGCACAAACTTGCCTGTAACATCCCGCTTCATGAGGCATATCCGTATACACACACGGTCATCCCCTATTGAATCCGAGTTTTTTGCTCATGCAAATCTGTCTGAAGACGGACGCTGAGTTTAAAACAGGGGCATTAGCTTGGCAGGGTTGAGGACTAGGCAACTGTCCTTCGCTTAAACTTCTTTCTAACTACTGCGGTATATAAAACTTGTGATGCGTCGATCTCAATCTCATTCTGCCCGTTGGCAAACGGTATGCGCGATCGGAATTAGTCTCTGGTTCACGCTGGTACTGCTATTAGCGCCTGGGATGGCTCAGACTCCGGATAAAGCCACGGTTGTCTTGGATGGGCAACCGATCTTTCAGGTGAATGCGTCCGGCGAATATACCGCTCGGGAACGTGCCGCCTTAGTCAACCTGCAATTAAAAGAAGCGGTAGAGTCTACAACCCCGATCGAACTGAGGGTTGAACAACGCAACAATCAACCGACTATTTTATTAAACGATCGCCATTTGTTAACGGTCACTAACTTAGATGCCGGATTAAATAGCGCCCCTACCACCCAGGCAGAAATTTGGGTGCGTACCCTGCAAAATTCTCTGCAAACCGCCCAGGCAGAGCGGCAACCCAATTACCTCCGGAATGCGATCGTCATTGCCGTGATCATTACAATCATCGTCATTGCCCTGTCTTGGGTTTTAGGACGGTTACGTTATCGCTTTGCCCAAACCATCCACCGTCGATTACCTGTGACGGAAACAGGCAGTCCTTCCCCCGAAGTGTCTACCAGCTTAGAAGTCTTTTCTAAACTACTGTTAGCCTTCACCAGAATCATGCTGTGGGGAACCACCGCCTTATACATCGCCAATTTATTTCCGTTTACCCGGCGTTGGAGTTATCAAATCTCTTCGATCCTGCTCACCAGTTTTACGGCTCCGGTATTAACGCTGGATCAAGCGGCTTACTCGCTCACCGATCTGCTAATTTTAGGGGCACTGTTATTCGGAGTGGTGGTTGCCGCCCGCATCCTGACTGATTTTTTAAAGTCGCGCGTACTGACTGTCGCGGGGATTAATCGCGGTGCCCAGGAAGCGATCGCCATTCTGACGAAATACAGTCTGATTACCCTGGGTGTTCTGGTGTTACTCCAACTCTGGGGCTTAAATATTAGTTCTCTAGCCATTCTAGCCAGCGCCTTAGGGATTGGGATTGGCTTTGGCTTACAGGATATTGCCAAGAATTTTGTCAGTGGGTTAGTGCTGGTGTTCGAGCGTCCGGTTCAGGTGGGGGATTTTATTGAACTAGAGAACCTCAAGGGAACCGTAGAACGAATTGGTGCCCGTAGCACCGAAGTTAAAACCCTGGATCAGGTTTCGATTATTGTGCCGAACTCGCGGTTTTTGCAACAGGAAGTCATTAACTGGAGCCATCACAATCCGTTATCCCGCCTACATCTACCCGTGGGTGTCTCGTACCACGCCGATCCAGAGGTGGTACGTTCAGCCTTATTAGAGGCCGCGCAGCATCATGAGAGTGTCTTAACTAATCCGCCGCCCCACGTCTTTTTTAAGGGATTTGGAGACAGTGCCCTGAACTTTGAATTATTAATCTGGGTACGAGAACCCCAAAAACAGTTTGCCATTAGCAGTGATCTTTACTTTGAGATTTTTGCCATTCTGCACCAGCAGCAAATTGAGATTCCCTTCCCACAACATGATCTCCATTTACGATCGGGATCGCTGCAACTTTCACCCCAGCTAGAGGCTGCCCTATTTCAGCTATCCCAACAGTTTCTTCAAGGGAATTCCTTGACTAGAGATGGCAATCGTAATTCCACCCCTCCTTACAACGATCGATAAAATCGTTCTTCCAGCCAATGCTGCACTTCCTCTTCCGATTCCATATAGGTCTTTTGCCCCGTTCTGGGATCATAGGCACACCACCAGGTACGACCTTCAGGATCGAGAATTTGCTGGATTTCCGGTTCTGGAAACAGCGGCGATCGCGACCGGAATAGGGGTTGATTGAGAATTAGCCACAAGGTACGCCAGGGATTACTGGGATTACTGGGATAAATTCCCCGGCGATACCAGGTCAATGCCAAACAGCGCTCCAGATGCTCGGTACACTGTTGATCAGAAAAATTGGTAATGACACCATCCACCAGCGATCGCCAAATTTGACGACAGCGAATCATCATCACGCGATGCGGCGATCGCGGTTCCGGGATGGCATCGGGAATCAATTCTAAATCTTGATAGATCTGCCACTGACGATTCATGAGACGCTCCATGCATTCCATAACCAGATGAAGCGCGTTCCTTCGGGCAACTCCCTACTTCCGTCCTCCCGCCCAAATTGGTATCGTCATGCCCCTTTCGGCAGAGGAGGATGAACGGTTCTTATTTCTGTATTTATTGTTACAGAATTATGTTTTCGCTGCAAGGTTATGTCTAGAAACGGCAACATTTCATCTTAATTCGATCACAATGCTCAGGAATGCCGTCCACGACATTGCCACATTTACTCGCTACGATCGCGGTTCAGCGGCTTAATGTAACAGTCCAAAAGCATCCTCTTAGCAAGGAACGCTGGCATCTAGATTTATTTGCTGATTGAGTTAGTAATGCCTCAAGCTAATCAGTCACCTTTAATATTGCAAGTCTTGCGTAAAACTCCCTTGCGCGTCCTCTTAGTCGTTCCGTTTGTTGTACAGATTTCAGCCGCCGTCGGGTTGACAGGATGGGTAACGTTACAGAATGGACAGCAGTCGATTCAGGATTTGGCGACTCAGTTACGTCAGCGAGCAAGTGTCCAAATTACCCATTATCTTGAAGATCAATTAAGCCTGCCCCAACAAATCAATCAACTTAACTTAGAGGCGATTGAAACCGGAATTCTCAACCATCAAGACTTTGACGCGATGGGTAAACTGTTTTGGAAACAAATGCAGATTGCTAAAGTGGGCTATATCAATTTCGCCAACCCTCAAGGGGAGTTTATTGGCGTAGAGCGTCTGGATCAGGGCGACTTACTGATCAACGAGCGATCGCACCGGTTAGGTGGAGAACAGTTACATGTTTACACTGCCAATCCCCACGGCGATCGCAGGCAGCAGTTAGCCGCTAAACCCTACAATCCCTTAATTGAAGCCTGGTATGTCGATGCGGTTAAGGCTCAGCGTCCCCTATGGACCCAGATTTATCAATGGGATGATAAGCCGGAAGTATTATCAATCTCTTCTAGTTACCCGGTTTACGATCGCGATCGTCACCTGATTGGCGTGATTGGCGTTGATTTGATTCTGTCTCAATTTAGTGAGTTCTTACAACAGCAGGAAATTACTCCCAATAGCGAAACGTTTATTCTGGAGCGGAATGGCTTGCTGGTTGCGAGTTCCAGTTCTACTCCGCCCTTCAAACTGGTTAATGGTCAGGCACAACGGTTACTGGCGATCGATAGCCTGGATCCTGGTATCCAGACCACCGCGCAACATCTCCAACAGCAATTCCATACCTGGAATAGGATTCAAGTGCCGCAACAGCTTGAATTTGACCTGAACGGGAAGCGCAAGTTTGTAGATATTACGCCCTGGCAAGATGCCTATGGGTTGGATTGGTTAATTGTGGTGGTGATCCCAGAATCCGATTTCATGGCGCAAATTCGGGCAAACACCCAGACCACCATCCTGATTTGTCTACTCTTTTTGGCATTAGCAATTTTATTGGGTTTAATTACTTCTCGCTGGATTACCCAGGCGATTCAAAAATTAATTCGAGCCAGTCAGGCGATCGCGGATGGTCAACTGAATCAAATGATTGAGGTGAAAGGGTTTCAAGAGTTGGAAGTGTTATCCCAATCCTTTAACCAAATGGCAAGCGAATTAAATCATGCCTTCACCGATTTAGAAGCGCGGGTTGCTCAGCGCACAGCGGAACTGGCAGAAGCGAAGGAACTGGCAGAAACCGCTAATTTAACTAAAGGTGAGTTTCTCGCCAATATGAGTCATGAACTCCGCACCCCCTTGAATGCCATTCTGGGGTTCAGCCAAATTCTGGTACAGGATCCTGCCCTACCCCAAACCCATCACGATCATTTACTGATTATTCAACGCAATGGGGAACATCTTTTGCGGATGATTAACGAGTTACTGGCCGTCTCCAAATTAGGCATCGGCAGTCCCATCAAACCATCGAATTACTTTGATGAAACGTTGAATGTCAAATTGATCGCTCAGTCATGCCCTAGCGCCGCGATCGTGGCGGACGAGTTAAGCTACTACTTGATCCAAATGCCGCCGGAATGGGTAGATCAATTGTATGAGGCTGCCGTGAAAGGATTTGATCAAAGCATTTTACAGCTAACGGAGCAAATCCCCGCCGATTTAGCCCTCTTAGCAGAGACCCTGAAACAATGGGTAGCCAGTTTCTGTTTTGATCAGGTCGTTAATCTGGTGCAAATTTCTGCCCACCTACGGGTACAACGACCACAGGACAACCGCCCTGATCCTTCGCCCCCCGAACAAGCCTAGCGATTTTAGCCCCGATCGCCCGCTCTTTCACAAAGTTTCCACATTTATTCTCTAACCTGGAGAAAGTTGACTCCATTTCTCCATCGTTGCCTTTGACGTTCTGGTGAAGGCAGTTTTGATTTGTTTAGGGATAGCTTATGAATTTCTCGACTCCTTCTGTGCCGGAGACAGCCACCTCCCTGCCTCACCCCGATCCTCTCACCCTCTCACCCAACAGAGCATCGAGCCAGCTCCCCTATGGCAATCAACTGATTCGCTGGTTTCAATCCTTACAGGTTGGGCAAAAGATCGGCTATGGCTATGCTCTATCTCTGAGCATAGCCGCGATCGGGGCAACGGTGGGCGGCATTTTGGGTAGCCATTATCAATATCAGTCATCCCTGTTGGAGGAACATGCCCAGCAGGAAATTGAGTTCGTGGGTAACTTGCAAACCAGCCTGCTCCAAACCCATGGGCATCAGGTACGGTTGATTGCCTCGATTCCCAAACCAGACCAATTTGTAGATGAGCTTGCCCATATCCAGACCGAGATCCAGCAATTGCGAACCAATTGGGATACCCTTAAAACCTTTGCTCAAACAGACTTACATGTTGCAGATGAGCATCATGGTCACTTAGCAGAATTGTTACAAAAATATAATCAATCGATCGAAGTATACCTTCAGCAGTTAACGGAATTCACCCAACTGTTAGCGCATAGCCCAACTGATCTCCCCAACCAACAACGATTGCTGCAATCTGCCCAGCATCCCGCTATAGCGGAGGCGATGATGGTCGCCGATCAGTTAGGGGAAATTCTGGTAGATAGTCGTGAGGAGTATGAAGCGTCGGAAGCGAACGCTAAACTCGTAGCGCAGCATCAATTACAAATTATTCTGACCAGTACCATTGCCTCGATCGCCATTGCCGCATTACTGGCTTATCTCACCAGTCGCGCGATCGCGGCTCCCCTGGAAGCAACGACTCAGGTGGCTCGAACCGTCGCCCAAACCGACAATTTTGCTCTCCAAGCTCCCGTGGCAACGCAGGATGAAATTGGTATCCTTGCCACCTCCTTAAATCAATTGATCCGCCGCTTTCAGCACCTCCAGACAGAACAAAAGGCAAGTGAACAACAACTACATGATGCCCAGCAGCTTTTGCAACTGGTGATTGATACCATTCCTCAAACCATTTTTTGGAAAGATCACAATTCTGTGTTCTTAGGCTGTAACCGGAAAATGGCAGAACTAGCCGGATTAGCCAATCCGGAGGCGATCGTGGGCAAAACGGACTATGACCTACCCTGGACAACCGCCGAATCTGAGGCATATCGGGAGTGCGATCGGCGGGTGATGACATCGGACATCCCAGAATTAGGCATTATCGAGTCGCTCCAAACAGCCGAAGGTGAACAACGGTGGATCGAAACCAACAAAGCTCCATTGCATGATAGAAACGGACAGGTGATCGGCATTCTTGCCACATTCCAGGATATTACAGAGCGTAAATTAGCCGAACTGCAACTACAGCAACTGAATGAAGAATTACAACAGCAAAGCTTACAGCTAAAAGAGGCATTAACTCAACTGAAGAAATCGCAGTTACAACTGATTCAAACCGAGAAAATGTCCTCGTTAGGACAATTGGTGGCTGGAATTGCTCATGAAATCAATAATCCAGTCAACTTTATTCATGGCAACTTAACCCATGCCAGTGAGTACATTCAGAACCTGCTGAGTTTAATTCAACTCTATCAACGGCACTATCCCCAACCACATCCCGAGATTCAAGCGGAAGTTACGGCACTGGAATTAGATTTTCTCACTACGGACTTAATGAAACTACTGAAATCGATGCGGATGGGTACTGATCGCATTCGGGAAATCGTCCTTTCTCTGCGAAACTTCTCCCGCTTAGACGAAGCAGATGTCAAGAGCGTCAACATTCATGAAGGAATTGATAGCACCCTCACTATTCTGCACAACCGCCTGAAAGCCAAAGCCGAACATCCGGAGATTGAGGTGATTCGGGAATATGGGCAGTTACCCCTGATCGAGTGCTACGCCGGACAATTAAACCAGGTGTTTATGAATGTGTTGAGTAATGCGATCGATGCCTTAGATGATTTGGCTGCCGGACAATCCTATCTCGATCTGGTTGCCAACCCCGGTAAAATTTGGATTCGCACCGAAATCCTCAATTCTGAACAAGTTGCCATTCGGATTGCCGATAATGGGCCTGGGATGCCTGAAGCGGTGCGAGCTAAACTGTTTGATCCCTTCTTTACAACCAAACCCGTGGGTCGAGGAACCGGGCTGGGGCTGTCCATCAGTCATCAAATTATCACCGAAAAGCATGGTGGTAGTCTGTCCTGCCAATCTACACCCGGACAGGGCACCGAGTTTACGATCGAACTTCCGATTCGACGTTAGCTCCTGCCAGCCTCAGGATAGTTCTAAATCTTTGAGGGCAGAATTGGTCAATTCAAATACTTGATGAAAGTCGAATTCTTGAATCCGTTCCTGGAGAGCTTTCGCCAGTGCCGGGTGAGCCGCAGGAATCTGCTGAATTAGGTTGAGGAGTTGGTCAGGTTCTAACGCGATCGTCGCAGCATGTACCAGTTTGATCCATTCCACGGGCATTACCTGTAAGGCTTGCGGGGTGAGGGAGTAAGGAGGCAGGCGAACACTCGAGTGGCTTGAATCAGGCGGGTTCGCAACCAGATGGGCTGGCTCCTCGGCATAGAGATACTGCACCCCTAAATACTCTGCCATTTTCTCTAGCAGGGTTTCGATCTGAAACGGTTTGCGAATAAAGTCATTACAACCCACCGCCAGAATCCTTGCCCGTTGTTCTTCAAACGCACTCGCCGTTAAGGCAATGATCACCGTAGGTTGGAGATAGGGAGGCTGCACCGCTTCGATCGCCCGAATTTGACGAGTCGCTTCGTAGCCATCCAGTTCTGGCATCCGCATATCCATCCAAATCAAATGCGGATGCCACCGTTGCCACATCGCGATCGCCTCGCGACCATTGACCACCGTTTGGACATCAAACCCCAACGGTTGCAACAAACTCATTAACAGTTTCCGGCTCGGCAGGTTATCCTCCACCACGAGAAGCCGGTACGTCGGTTGATTGGGAGCCAGCCCCACCACCTGACGACAGACCAGCACATCCAGATCTGGGGTTGCCTGAGCACAACTTGCCTGCACCGTAAACCGCACTGTCGTGCCCTGCCCCACCTGACTTTCGATCGTAATGTCGCCTCCCAATAAATAGACATACTGACGACTAATGGCCAGCCCTAATCCCGTACCATCCTGGGTTCTATGCCCCGGATTGGCTTGAACAAAGGGATTGAACAGCGTATCCACAGCCTCAGTCGGAATGCCGATGCCCGTATCCTTGACCTCAAACACCAGGGTATAGGAGATATTGCGCTCCACCCGATCATGTGCTGGACTGGGAGTGAGTCGTCTCACCCGCAAAATCACCTCACCTGTCGGCGTAAATTTCACAGCATTGCCCAACAGATTAATCAGAATCTGACGTAATTTGTTGTCATCGGTATGGATATAGCGGGGCAGATGACCATCGCGATCAAGCGTCAGTTGTACCCCTTTCGTTTCTGCTCGCAGACGAAACATTTCGGTCAAGCTATCGAGTAAAGAGTACAGATCGAAATCCGTGGGCGTAAAGTTCACCTGACCCGCTTCAATTTTGGACATCTCTAAAATGTCGTTGATCAGGTTGAGCAAATGTTCGCCACTGCGATTGATAATGCCTAAATTCTCCCGGTGCTGCTCCCCGATCGCGGTATCCCGCACCATTAATTGACTGAAGCCTAAAATCGCATTCAGGGGAGTCCGGAGTTCATGGCTCATATTCGCCAGAAATGCACTCTTCGCCCGATTTGCCGACTCCGCCGCTTCCTTTGCCTGTCGCAGTTCCGCCGTTCGAGCCTCTACCCGCATCTCTAACTCAGCATTTGCCCGCCGGAGTGCCGCTTCTGCCGCTTTGCGATCGCTAATGTCGGTATGGGTGCCTAACATGCGTAGGGGTTGCCCCGCCTCATCCCAGGCAACAATTTTTCCTAGCGACAAAATCCATTTCCAATTGCCACTACGGGTGCGTTGCCGAAACTCCACGACATAGTCAGAAATTTCGCCACTCACATAGGCCCGATAGATATTGGCGACACTTTCTTGATCATCGGGATGCAACCGGGCAATCCATTTGGCATTGGTTTCATGAAACGTAGCAGGGTCATACTCCAGCATCGTGGCATACTCCAGACTCACCACGGCTTCCCCCGTTTGCAGATTCAAATCGTATAACCCCTGATTCGCTGCCACTAATGCCAGTCGCAGACGTTCCTCACTATCTCGCAGCGCGGCTTCTACCTGCTTCAAGGCACTAATATTCGTCACCCCCGACCAAATAAACGGTTCCCCATCTCGCTCAATTACGATGCCTGAAAGTTGGACGGGCACTAAATGCCCCTCTTTGTGAATATATTCTTTTTCATAGGGCCCATAGCGTCCGGTCGATCGCAAAGTTTGCAACTGTACCTGTTCTGCCGCCGCGTACCGTTCGGGAGTGATATCAAAATAGGTCAGCGTCAGGGTTTCCTCGATACTACGACCAATCATCTCGGCAAACGCCGGATTGACATCTACCAAGCTCCCGTCCATCTGACACAACACCAGCCCGATCGGCGCGGTTTCAAATAGGATACGACGATAGGCTTCGCTCTCCTGCCAGGCTTGCTGCGATTTGAATAAATCCTGAGTCCGCTGTTGTACCCGCATTTCCAGTTCTTCATTCAGTTGATGCAGGGACTCCAGAACTTGTAGCCGTTCCAGTTCCGCCGCCGCCCGCGCTGCAAAAATCCGCAGAATTGTTTCAGCCTGGGGAAGATTCGC
The DNA here is from genome assembly GCF_050753385.1 of Pantanalinema rosaneae CENA516. Lineage (NCBI taxonomy): Bacteria > Bacillati > Cyanobacteriota > Cyanophyceae > Leptolyngbyales > Leptolyngbyaceae > Pantanalinema > Pantanalinema rosaneae. The sequence continues at coordinate 235,016 of NZ_JBLZFZ010000002.1, read as the reverse complement.
GATCGGCTGTTGGCTGATCACACACAGTAAGCCAATCACCTGCCCCCCACTATTTTTGAGGGCAATCCCAAAGTAACTTTCGGCATTCAAATGACCCAAATCCTGATCCTGCGGAAACCGAGCTTGCACCTGACGATCGCAATAGTAAATGCCATTGGTCAGGGTGATTTCGCAAGGAGTGTGGGCAATCGCATAGGTAAAGTTAGACAACAATGTGCCATTGGCAAAACATGCCAGCGTTTCTAACCATTGATGGTGTGTGCGCGAAACGATCACATGCGAAACCTGTAACGCCCGGGCAATTTGTTGGGCTAACGCTGGGAAAAAGGCTTCGCCCGTGACTGACGCTGTGCTTTCAACCAAGGTTTGCAAGGTTTGCTGCGTCGATTGTAGTTGTTGCTCAAGCTGGCGGCGATCGGTGACATCGCGCACAATCACCAACACCTCTTGCTCACCACACACCGCAATCCTGACTTCTTCAGTCCGCATGTCGCCATTCACAGCAAGCTCCTGTTCATACACCTGGAGTTCTCCCGTGTGCAGTGCTTGTTGAATTCGGCGTAATCGCAGATCTGCCAGGTGAGGGGGCAAGCCGCCCGCATAGATCTGCTTCCCGACCAAAGCAGCATCGCCCAACACCTGAAACGTTCGAGTGGGAAAAAAGTCGAGATAAATCCCATCCCCTGACATCCGCATGATTAAGTCAGGCAAGGCATTGATTAACACCCGGTGCTTGCTTTCACTTTGCCGTAAGGCAGCTTCCGCCTGTTTGCGATCGCTAATATTCTCCACGATCGCCAGATCGGCAATCCGATTGCCATCGGCATCTTGCACAGAGGACACGGTAACAGATACCCAGATCACCGTCCCATCCCGACGCAGGTAGCGTTTTTCTAGAGTGAAGGAGTCAATTTCACCCGCCAGCAGTTGGGCTTGGGGCTGCTGTTGGCGTTGCAGGTCATCCGGATGGGTAATTTGGTGAAATGTCCGTTCCAGCAACTCTGCTTCCGTATAGCCCAACAATCGGCAGAACCATTGATTCACCCGGATAAATCGCCCCGACAAATCCGCTAGATTAATCCCCAGGGCAGTCTGCTCAAAGATGGTGCGAAACCGCGCCTCACTTTCCCGTAACGCCCGTTCCAGACGTTTGCGATCGCGAACGTCTTGCTGAAACTGCTCCTGAGTTTGGCGTATCCCTGGCGGGACGGAGTGGGCTAAGAATTGCCTATTTTGCTGACACTGAAGATGGAATTTGATTTTGGTCAATACTTCGGTAGCTTGCCAGGGTTTTAGCAAGTAATCACTCGCCCCCCATTGGAAGGCGGCTGCCCGCTGATCTACCCCAGACAGAATCATGATGATGGGAACAGCCGCGATCGTGGGTTCCGCTTGCCACTGTTGACCCACCTGCCAGTCATGTCTAGCTGCCAGTTCCTGATCCAGCACGATCAAATCAGGGGGGTGCGTTTGAACAGCCGCTTTTACCTGTGCCGCCGTCGCCGCGATCGCAAAGCCCACGTCAGCTTTCGCCAGGATTTGGGATAGCACCTGGATATCGGATGGTTGCTCATCCACAATTAGAATCCAATGTGCGTTCAAAGACTCGACTACAGCCCCATGTACTACCAAAGTCTGGTCAAGGATTTTAATCACAGTCTTTTCACTCTAGCAAAGAAATAATTCCGATCGCAACTCAATAACTTTATTTAATAGGAATTGACCACACTATACTGAGATGGCAGGGTTTTGCTGCACAGACTCGGAGGATAGCAAGAAGTAAAATGACAGGTCAAATGTACGATGTGGTAATCATTGGCGGTGGGGTTGCAGGAGCGGCACTGCTGTATTCCCTGGCAAAGTTTACCGACTTAAAACAGATTGCGCTGGTAGAAAAATATGCTGGTGTGGCAACAGTGAATTCTAAAGCCACCAACAATAGTCAAACGATTCACTGCGGCGATATCGAAACCAATTACAGTCTGGAAAAGGCAATTAAGGTGCGACGATCGGCACAAATGATTGTCCGGTATGCTACCGAACTGCCTCCAGACATTCGCGATCGCATTATTTACCGTTTCCCCAAAATGGTGTTAGGGGTTGGCACAGAGGAATGTGAGTTTTTGCAGCAGCGCTATACGCAATTCCAACCGCATTTTTCGGGTATGCAACTGCTAGAAAAAGCGGAGATTGCAGAGATTGAGCCTCAGGTCGTGAAGCTGGCAGATGGCAGCGATCGTCCCGAAGAGATCACAGCCATTGCCATCCAGGGAGAATATACAGCGGTCAATTACGGCTTACTGGCACAGTCATTTGTGGAGCAGGCCCAGAGCGTTACCAGCAAAACCGTTGATCTAAAACTGGGACATCCGGTGCAGGCGATCGAGCCTGAGGGATCACACTATCGAGTCATTACCCCTGAAGGGACGTTGACCGCTCGGTTTGTGGTTGTTTCTGCCGGAGGTCATAGCCTCCTATTTGCTCACCGGATGGGGATTGGGCTGGAATACTCTTGCTTACCGATCGCTGGGAATTTCTACTACACGCCGCAAGTCTTAAATGGCAAAGTTTACACAGTGCAGAATGATAAGCTGCCATTTGCGGCCATTCATGGCGACCCGGATGTCTTAGTCCCCGGCAAAACCCGATTTGGGCCCACTGCCCTACCGTTACCTCTGTTAGAACGCAACAACTGGCAAACGTTAGTAGACTATTTGCAGGTGCTCCGGCTCGATCGTCCGGTGGTAGAGGTGATGTGGGATTTATTTAAAGTCCGGGATATTCGGGACTATATCTTCAAAAATATGGCATTTGAAATGCCGTTAATCAATCGCCGTCTGTTTCTGCACGATGCTCGCAAAATTGTGCCATCGTTGCAATTAGAGGATCTAGAATTTGCTCAGGGGGTCGGTGGTGTTCGACCACAGTTGATCGATCGCACCCAACGCCGATTAATCCTCGGTCAGGCAGAGATCGATCCGGGCGGTGGCATTCGGTTCAACATTACCCCATCTCCCGGAGCCACCACCTGTTTGGGCAATGCGGAACAGGATATCTTACGCATTCAAGCGCATTTAGGTTGTGAATTCGATCGCCGCTGGTTTAGCTCGGAATCAGCCGTGACATCGTGCTCATAAGAAGCCGAACCTCAAAGTCCCCCAAAATTGGGGGACTCAGGGGATGTGTTCTTTAGTTAATTCGTTTGCCGCCGCCGCCATTCATCCTGTTGGCGGAATTGTTCCCGTTGTCGCTCTTGTTGCTGTCGCCACTCGTTCTGTTGGCGGAATTGTTCTCGTTGTTGATCTTGCTGTCGTCGCCACTCGTCCTGTTGACGGCGAAATTGTTCCTGGTATTGCTGTTGCTGTCGTCGCCACTCGTCCTGTTGTTGGTTAAATTGCTCCTGCCGTTGTTGCTGTTGGCGTTGCCAGCTATTTTGCTGTTGTCGCCATTGTTCCTGTCTAAATTGCTCTCGCTGTTGCTCCTGTTGTTGCCGTAATAGTTCTTGCCGCTGAGCATCCCATCGTTGCTGAATCTCGGTGGGTACAGTATTAGGATCTTCGATCGGTTGCTGAGGAGCCGCTTGCACCGCAGTCAGTAGATTGCCAACGACGATCGCCACCCCCAGGCAAAATTGCCCCAACGGCATCACCAATAACCGATTTAACATAATCGCAGCTCCTGTACTCCAGGCTCCTTCAGCCTAGCATTTCACTTATTTTTTGTGACGAAATCCAGATTTTTTATCAATTAAAGATTAAACTTTTCTTTTGATCTGAATGGATGGTTTAACAGTCATACTGTCAGTAGCAAACAGTAACTTTGACTGACACCAAACTCCGTTTCCAACATCCTCTAACGCTCTGAAATTGGGGATTAGGGGGCGAAAACTGCTGTAATCCATCATTCACCTTAATCCAGAGAGGTAAATCCCATGAGAACAGATCTCGATCCGGAAGTGAGACAGGAGTTGCGGCAGGGATTAGGCTGGACGCTAGCCTTAGGAATTTTGCTGGCGGTGCTAGGAGCCGTGGCGATCGTCTCTCCCTTAATCACTACAATCACCCTGACTCTATTTTTTGGTTGGTTGTTCATCGCTGGCGGGATCTTCAAAGCCGTCTATGCCTTTCAGGTACATGGGGTCGGCTCTAAAATCTGGCGCTTGGTACTAGCGGCACTCTATGTTGGAGCAGGCATTCTAATGCTGACCTATCCGCTCAAAGGGGCATTTACCCTCACAGTGGTGCTGGCGATCACGATCTTGATCGAAAGTATTTTGGAAGTGATCATGGCATTTCAGGTACGACCGGCTCCCAACTGGGGATGGATGCTCATCAGTGGAGTCTTAGGGGTTATCCTCAGCATTCTGATTTGGAATCAGCTACCGTCTAGCGCCCTGTGGGTGATTGGGCTATTAGTTGGCATCAATTTACTCATGAGCGGGTTATGGATCACAATGTTCTCGCTCTCTGCCCGTCGAGCTTTACGAGCCAATTAACCCAGACTACTAAACTGAGGTGAGCTTGTAGCCGATCATGGCGTGTGTTGTCGGATGACAAGTTAGGTTAAACTCCAGTCTGATCACACTTTTTCTGCCCTGTGATCAGGCTGAAGCTATTTCAGAGTTCGTTCTGCCGTAGTTATCAGGTTACTCAGCCATCACCTTTTGTCTTAGCACTACATGATGTATCTGATTAGTACATTAAACGAATCGATCGGGATCGAAGAAAGTCTGAAACAGTTCTTGCTGGTGATTTCAGCCGCTCTGGGGGTCGCCACCCTCTCCCAGGTTGTTCCCTGGCTGCGGCGATTTCCCTATACGCTGATGCTGGTAATTACCGGCATGGGGTTAGCGTTACTAAATGTTCGCTTCTTTACCCCATCCCCCGAACTGATTCTGTGGATTTTCTTACCGCCCTTACTATTTGAAGCATCCTGGAACTTAAATTGGCAGGACTTAAAGCGAGATTTGCCGCCGATTTCGCTGTATGTCACTTTGGGCGTAGGGATCACGATCGCGGGGATCGCCTTACCCTTACACTGGTGGGCAGGTATTGGATTACCCGTTGCCCTCCTGATTGGAGCCTGTCTGGCCGCCACCGATCCCGTTTCTGTAAGTGCTCTGCTGCGAGAACTGGGTGCCCCTCCCCGGTTGAAGGCACTGGTGGAGGGAGAAAGCATGTTTAACGATGGAACGGCGGTCGTCGCATTCAGCCTGGTGCTGGGCATTGCCATGGGCACCGATAGTTTTGATCCCCAGCAGTTGGTCGTGCGCTTTTTGACGGTGGTCGGGGTCGGTTTGTTTGTCGGTCTGTTGTTCGGTTTCGGCATTTCCTATTTAACCGAACGGTTCGATCTGCCCTTAGTCGAGCAATCGCTGACTCTGGTTTCCGCCTATTCTGCCTATCTGATTGCCGAAAGTCTGGGAGGGTCGGGCGTGATCGGCACTGTCACCACAGGGTTAATTTTAGGCAATTTTGGCTCGCGGATTGGCATGAATCCCCGTACCCGGATTGCCGTCAGCGAGTTTTGGGAATTTGTCGCGTTTTTTGTGAACTCAATTCTGTTCCTGTTAATCGGGGATCAACTGCACTTACACAGTGGCTGGGAGGAGTTCGATCTGTTTGCGATCGTGGTCGGGGCGGTTTTACTGACTCGCCTCGTCGTCATCTACGGGCTCACCTTTATCAATAATTGGTTAACTCAATCCGACATTGATTTACCTACTCAAACGATGTTGTGGTGGAGTGGATTACGCGGGGGTGTCGCCCTAGCCCTGGCATTGAGCGTCCCGGAAGACCTTCCCCAACGGAATGAGTTACTGATCGCGGTCTTCAGTGTGGTCTTTTTTACCACTTTGGTACAGGGGGCGACGGCAAAACCGTTATTAGAAACTCTGAAATTGATTGAATCGAGCCCGTTACAGGATCGGTATTTGGAGATCATTTCTCGCCAAGCCGCGTTAAGTCGAGTATTGAGTTATTTACAACAACCCAGTTCTAATGTTGGGGTGGAACCCGTTGTGCATCAAACCCAGATCAGTGAAGTCCAGAATCTGTTAGCCGAGTTGCAATCTGAAAGCGATCAATTGTGCCAAAAAGATCCTGGATTATTGGGGGTTGGGGCACAGCAACTACGGCAAGACCTGTTTGCGATCGAGGCAGAAACCTATGTCGAATTTATGCGATCGGGGCGGTTAAACCATGAATTACCGTGTTTACTCGATCCAATTCATCACGAGGAGGCGTAACATCCTGTGACCACGCGCAGTGGTTGCGACTAAACCCACCAGGGCTGGGCTCCCGTCCGAGGATCGATCGCTGTCCAGGGTGAGAGCCAAATGCTGTGATCAATTACCGCCACCTGCACGAGCTTGAGCGGTAGGGGAGCCGGACCTCGGATTACAGTGCCATCAGGGGCATAAAGCGAACCGTGACAGGGGCATTGGAACTGCTGATCGATCGGGTTCCAGGGAAAGGTGCAACCCAGGTGGGTGCAATTATCCACAATCCCCATCGGGTCTAACGTCTGGTCGGCATTAACGGTCAGGTAGGTAGGTTCACCGGCTAACCCTGCTACCAACGCCCGAGTTCCGGGTGGTTCTGCCAGAATTTGCGCGGCGGGAATTGGGTTGCCTAAAATGTCTTTTGCTAAAATGGCACCCCCAGTTCCCGTCGTTTCAGCCGATGGAATTAAGGCTTTTCCAACCGCGTAAAGTGCTGACCCTGCGGTAGTCGCTACAGCGGCTCCGGTGAGAAAATTCAAAAGTTGCCGCCGGGAAAGAGACGGGCTATCGATCGAAAAATTACTGTCCATATTGATTTCCTGCTAAATGAAAGCATCCCTTGCCAGCTATTGATTCGTCTGACTGGTGCGAATACCCAGCAGTTGATAAAGCCCACAAAAACCGATGAGCGCCGTGGTCAGGAGGACACCCCCGATCGCCAGCGCCCCTATTCCCAGGGCAGATCCACGGTAGAGGAATAGCCCCAGGTACAACAATACAGAGGCTAACAGTAAGCGGACTAGGCGATCGAGCAAACCGACATTTGTTCTCATAGCGGTAATCTCCAAAAATCAAACAGGTTGCAATGTTCTCAGGGCCGTCATGCCAATATCATGCCCAGCCATTGCGATCGGGTGTTATCTCCAGTCTTAATATAACTAAATAGTTATACAATTGCAAAGTAATTTAATTGGACATTGTGAATGACACTATAATCTGTCGCCCTGGGAGGCTGTCACCCTTACCCGATCGTTGCCGATTCAGACATCCTGCTTCAACGACAGACCATGAAATCGCTATGTTACAAAATCTTAATAAACCTAAGAAACCACCCTATCTCGAAGTCATATCGAGTATGATTTAAACAGGCGCTGATCATAATTTAGATATATTGCGCCAGATCGGCAACCCATCGATACTGTCTAATGGGGCAACCCAACCGACGACCAGTTGATTGCCTGAACATCTAGGAGATGACCATCATGCAAACTATGCCCATCAATATCGGAATTGAGGAAAAGGAACGCCAAGAAATTGCTCAGGGTCTTTCCAAACTTCTGGCAGACACCTACACCCTGTATTTGAAAACCCATAACTTCCACTGGAATGTTACAGGTCCTATGTTTCAGACATTACATTTAATGTTTGAACAGCAATACAATGAATTGGCGTTAGCTGTAGATCTGATCGCAGAACGCATTAGAGCCTTAGGGTTTCCGGCACCAGGAACCTATAAAGAATTTGCCAATCTCTCTTCCATTAGTGAAGAAGATGGCGTTCCCAGTGCTGAGGATATGATCCGTAAGCTCGTAGAAGGTCAGGAAGCGGTAGTTCGGACGGCTCGATCGATCTTTCCGGCAGTAGAACGCTCCCAGGATGAACCCACGGCTGACCTACTTACCCAACGGATGCAGGTACATGAGAAGACCGCCTGGATGCTGAGAAGCTTGTTGGCGTAGTCGTGTACTAACCTAGTAAAAACAGCAGCAGTCTTCCAGGCGGAGGCTGCTGTTTTGTTTAGATTTCGTTGAAGATAATTAAATGATTTTTCTAATTCACCGTTAATCTCTGACTAAAATTTTTATTCATTAAATCATTGATTTTCTGGTACACAAACTGAACACTTGTACTGAATTAATTGAGTGAAAGCTGATTGTCGTAACTAATTTAAAAGCGCGGAAATTTTAGGCGATCGCAGTGTTGCCCTCAAGTCTAAGTCAGCCAGAAATCGAACTGGCTGAGTGACATTGCCATTTAATGGTGTATGAAAGGTTCCGTGAATTCGATAACTTCATGTTCTCCTCATAGAGTTGTACAAATTTAAAGAAATCATTTATTCCTTGGTAACTTTCGCTGGATTAATGGGCAGACTATTACAAGAGAAATCTACAGGGTTGTTTCAAATTATGAGTACCATGAAACCCAAAACCCCTGAGTAGAAAGAGTTTTCAAATTATTTCTACTTAGGAAAAAATTGGATCTACCGATTCGAGTTAACGGTGTATCTACAATAGCTACTAAGAAATCCCCCTCTATGTGCCCAATTAGAGTGAAATCAATTGATCATTCTTCCATCTGAATCAACTCAAACTTTCTGGAACTTATCAGTTGTAATTTCGTCTCCTAATTCAGGCTATCTGTAGCGCCTCTACCCCCGATTACTTGTCCGCATTGGACAGAACACTCTTTCAGCCCCCCTAATTTGACTACGGTTCACTTCCCTGAGAAGCGTTCCAGTCATCCATCTGCTCAGGCAAACATCCCGTTTGATGCAGTCATTTGTGCTGGCATCAAATCTGTTGTGCCCTGACCAAAATTCGATCGTCGTTCTATCCATTCACCCAACTTACAAGGAGTTTCTCATGGCAGATCCCAACACTACGCTGAATGGCACTGTAGATTTTGGCGCTGGCTCTACCAGTGTCAGCACTAGCACTGTCGTTGCCGCGTCTGGAAAAATCGTCGTTGGAGGCTATGTCACCCTCAGTGGCAGTACAACGAGCGACTTTACCTTAGTGCGGTATAACGTCGATCGCAGCATTGATACGACCTTTGGGATTGGTGGCAAGATTGTAGCTGACTTCGGTGGCGATGACAAAGGCTATAGCGTCGCCGTTGATGCCCAGGGCAGAATTTTTATTGCGGGTTCCACGATCGCCGGTGGCAAAACCTCCTTTGCCTTAATGTGCTATAAAGCTGACGGCACACTGGATACCACCTTTGGAGCAGGGGGCAAGTTAATCACTGATTTCAATAGCAGTGACGATAACAAAGGGTACAGTCTCCAGATCGATGCCAGTGGCAGACTCCTGATTGCTGGTAGCGCCTTAATTAGTGGCAAACGCGATGTTGCCGTGGTGCGGTATACCGCTACGGGGATACTCGACACCAGTTTTGGTTCGGGTGGCAAAGTCACGACCGATTGTGGGGGTGATGATGACGAAGCTAAGAGCATCACGATCGATAGCAGTGGCAGAATTGTTGTCGCTGGCACTGCCGTAATCAACGGTAAACGGGATTTCACCGTGATTCGCTATACCGCCGATGGTTCACTCGACACCAGCTTTGGCGTGGGCGGTAAGGTGACAACGGATTGCGGCGGCGATGACGATGAGGGTAAGAGCCTCAAGATTGATGTCAGTGGTAACATCCTGGTGGCTGGAACGGCGGTAATCAACGGGCAACGCGACTTTACGATCGTTCGTTACAAAGCTGATGGTAGTCTGGATACCAGCTTTGGTACAGGCGGTAAGGTGACGATCGACTGTGGCGGCGATGATGATGCCCGCACCATGACGATCGATAGTAGTGGCAAAATCTTGATTGGTGGATCGCTCAAGATTAACGGTAGCACCGATTCTGTGATTATCCGCCTGAATGCCAACGGTAGCCTCGACACCAGCTTTGGCGTGAATGGCAAGTTAATCAAAGATTACGGTGGCAACGACGAGATTAACAGTATTACGCTTGATGCCAGTGGTCAGTTGGTGTTGGCAGGGGTGACGTACAACACGGGGAATGGGGGGTTGCCCTTTGTCAACTACCAGAGCTATCAGGTCGCCGGAACAGTACGTCGCTCCACTGGTTATGATTTCAATAACGATGGTAATTCCGATCTGTTTAGCTACAACTCCAAATCGGGTGTGCTGAAAATCTGGTTGATGGATGGCAATCAGGTGGGAGACGCGATCGAGGTACGTGGTCCGAAGGGCAAGAAATGGCAGGTCTGCGGCGCAGGCGACTTCAATGGCGATGGCAAAACGGATCTGCTCTGGCACGATCGCAAGAGCGGTAAAGCAGAAGTATGGTTGATGGATGGCAGTAACAAGGTTGGCACGATCAAGCTACCGAAACTCAAGGGCAAATGGACGATCGGTGGCGTGGCTGATTTCAACCAGGATGGGACAGCCGATGTAATTTGCCATGATAGTAAGAGTGGTAAAACGCAGATCTTGCAAATGAACGGTGCCGGAGTTGCCGCAAGAATTACTCTGCCGAAGATGAAAGGCAAATGGACGATCGCTGGATTAGCGGATTTCAATCAAGATGGCAAAGCCGATGTGCTATGGCGCGATCAAAAGTCTGGCAAAACTCAAGTTTGGATTCTGGATGGTGGTCGGTATAGTAGCCGGATTGAGTTGCCCAAACTCTCTGCCAACTGGGAGTTCAAAGGAGTCACTGATCTGGATGGAGATGGCAACGTAGACATTGTTTGTCAGGACAAACGGACAGGCGCGACCCAGGTTTGGTTCTTAGACGGTGGACGGATCTCCCTACAGGCGGGAGTGGTCGGCGTGAATCAAGCGAATTGCAAAATTCAAGGCGTAGGTGATTTTGATGGCGATGGCAAAGGCGAAATCGTCTGGCAGAATCAGGTTTCTGGGGCAACTGGATTTTGGTCGCTCAAGAGTGTCACCGAAGTTGGACTGGGTGGACAGGCTTCCAGATGGCAGGAAACCAGAATCTCGGCATCGGGGAGCTACCAGTTTGCCGCAACCTCGCAAGGGTTAGGGGTGTTCTAATCTCTGACAGCCCACAGGATTGAGTGGGGCAGGTCACGCGCCTGTTCCACTCGATCGCATTGCCATAACCTGACTTTGGATTAGCCATTCGATGTTCTACAGGATTCACAAGCTAACCAGTGAGGACTAATAATTAACGCTTCTTCCATAGCATTCCGCAAGTTCTCTGTTGAGCCAACATGGTAATAATGCTGGTAGGTGACACAGGGATAATCAGAAAAATGTTGACTCAAATGGGGATTTTCTCGATACTTGTTGCTTTTCCACATTGAGTAAGCAAAGCCACAGGGCAATTGTTTCACTGCCTCTGCCAATTCATCGGCATCTGCCTCGCCCCACTGATTGAAGTAGTCTGTATGCCGACCAATATAAGGCGGATCAAGGTAAACAAAATCATCACGTGTCACACTGGCTAAGGTGGTTCGCCAATCCTGCACCACAAACTGCCAATCCTGACCCTGCAAGAGTTGAGCCGCCCAGGCAACCTGATTACAGATTTTAGTAATGTACGCCGATCGAAAGCGACTCAGCTTTTTACAAAAGGGCACGTTAAATTTGCCCCTGGCATTAAACCGAATTACCCCATTAAAGGCTGCCCGATTGAGAAAAATAAAGTCAAAGGGATTACCAGACTGGTTGAACCGTTCCCGCACCTGGTAATAGTAGGCTTCCCCCTGGGACGCTAGCTTCTCCCCTTCTACCTCCAGAAAACTCCTGAGGGAACTGGCAGATATCACACCGGACTGAATCGCTTGATAGACCGCGATAATATGTTTATTGGTATCGGCAACATAGGCACGATCGGGCTGGATATTTAACAGAACAGCCCCCGACCCCAAAAATGGCTCAATCCACCGTCCTTTGCCGTCCCAGTTAATATGGGTAAGCATCAAGGGTAGCAGTTTGGTTTTGATCCCTTGCGTTTTAATTGGTGGCGCTTTGATGTGTTGGCAATATCGAGGCAGAGGCAGCATACCAGGGATGACGATCGAGGTTCACGGTGCCTCTGCATGATAGTGCCATTTTCCCAATTGTTTCTCGGCTAACCCAGAACATTTGCACTAAAATACTCACAACTGTCTGAGTAAGTTTTAAGATGGCGACCTCCACTCTCCCCCGTTCCAGTGCTGCTAAAGGCAGTTCCAGTCGATCGCAAGGCAAGCCACTGCTGATTATTGAAGCCCCTGGCAAGCTGGCAAAATTGCGGCATATTTTGGGAGACACCTATCAAATTCAAGCCAGTGGGGGGCATATTCGAGAATTAGCGCATGATGGGGAGGCTCAATTAGGATTCGATTTGGTGGGCGATCGCATTCATTGCCGTTGGGAACCCCGAGGAACGCGAGGTAAAAAGGCGATCGCGGAATTACGAGCCGCTGCGAAGTCTGCTCCAACAGTGATTCTGGCAACCGACGAAGATCGGGAGGGCGAAACCATTGGCTGGCATATTGCCCAGGCGTTGGGATTAACCAATATTCAGCGCATTACCTACCGAGAAATTACTCCAGCGGCGGTCAGAGCCGCGATCGCTAAACCGCGTTCAATTGATTTGAATTTAGTTCATGCCGGGATTTGCCGTTCCGTTCTGGATAAGCTGGTCGGGTATCGGGGTAGCCCCCTGGTCTGGGCATTACACAATGGCGCGAAATCGATCGGGCGGGTACAATCCGCAACGTTGCATTTGGTGGTCGAACGGGAGTTACAAATTCGCGACTTCCAACCTCAGGACTACTGGAGTTGCTATGTCGATTATCAGGAAGGATTTCGTGCCTTTTATCATCGAGGGCATAGCCAGAATGCTACAGCAACCGAAGGCATCGAGGATGCTACCGATCCCAGCGAAAAACAGGCACCAGAATCCGATCGGGTACTCAGTCAAGCCGAAGCCGATCGCCTGATCCAGATTGCCCAACAATTTCCGCATCGCGTCATCAGCAGTGAAGGCAAAATCGTTTATCGCCAGCCGCCTGCACCCTTTACAACCTCTACCCTGCAACAAGCCGCTGGTTCCCGGCTGAAATTTCCTCCCGAAAAGACGATGCAACTGGCGCAGGGGCTATATGAGAAAGGGATCATTACCTATCACCGTTCTGACAGCGTTTATTTGAATCCTGAGTTTGTGCAATCGGTACGCCAGTGGTTAGCCGATCGCGATCCTGACAATCTCCCTGCCCAGATCAGGCAGCATCAACGCCGCAAAACTGCCCAGGAAGCCCACGAAGCCATTCGCCCTACGGATGTTTACCGTTCATCGGAATCCCTCAAAGCAGAACTGGATGCCGATGCCTTTGCCCTGTATGTGATGATTTGGAAGCGTACCGTCGCCTCTCTCTGCCAACCTGCCCGTGTCCGCCAAACCCGAATTATTACCCAATCCGGTGAGGTGCAATGGCAAGCCAAAGGGCAAGTAGTGGAGTTTGCCGGATTTGCTAAGTATTGGCGATCGATCGGGGCGGATACCGAACTGCCGATCGTGCAACCGGGGCAATCCCTTACTGTAAAACAGGCTGCCCATGAGCAGAAACAAACCCAACCACCGCCCCGCTACAGCGAAGCCCAATTGGTTGCCGTCATGGAACGGAAAGGGATTGGTCGTCCATCCACCTATGCCCCCACCATCCAGACCTTGAAGCAACGGGATTATGTCAGTGTGGTCAAGGGCAAACTGCAAGCGACTGAGGTGGGTGAACAGGTCGATCGCTTTCTGGTGCAAGCCTTACCGAAGCTGGTTGATATTGGGTTTACCGCCGAAATGGAGTCCTGCTTAGACCAAATTGCTCAGGGGAAGTTGAACTGGGAACAATGGCTCACGGCCTGGAACCGAGATTATTTCGCCCCTGCCCTGGAGCAAGCCAAACACCTGATTCCCCATCATCTCAGGGTGTCGCCAGCCCAACAGACCGCCAAAGCAAGTGATACCCCGTGTCCCCAATGCCAACAGAGGATGGTACAAGCGCCATCCAAAAAAGTGAAGAAAGGCTACTTTCTCAAGTGCCAGAGTTGTACCACAGTCCTGTTTTGGAACGATCGCAGTGCGACCTGGGAAGCCCCCCGTCCCCTAACCGAGAAGGCTCCCACTCAATTAACCGAATATCCCTGTCCGATCTGCCAGATGCCCCTGGAGGAATATAGCTATCAGAAAGATGGGCAAGCAAAAGTCATGCTCCGGTGCTCAGATGCTAAAGCCCGACAGCAAAAACCCCATGAAGGAGCAGTTTACTTCCAAACCGCCAATGGCTTTTGGAGTCCCCGCTTTGGCGAGCTATCCAGTGAGGCATCCAGTCAACACCCTATTGCTAAAACCCAGCGATCGACCTCTAAAAAGTCCTCTGGCAAGTCTAAAGCTCGGCGGCGCTGATGGGGAGACTAGCTCCCTCATTAGTTAAGGAGACAAGGTAAACGGGAATTTGACGTTGGCGATCGGCATGGCTTCCGAGGGCAGGGCGGGAGCAGGTTCCGCCGCAAAGGTAGCAATCACTGGATTATGGTCGCTTAACTCTTCCCATACTGGAGATGCCAATATTTCACATTTATCCAAATAGCGATACCAGGCCGCCGGGACAAACACCCCATCACAGTGATAAGGAATGGTCGTATCGCGTTGCCAGCGTAGGGTTTGGGGGAGATGCCGATTGGGATGCACCGCCTGCCAACAACTGATTAAGCCAAATTGCTTCCGTAGCCGTTCTAACAACCACAAGTCCTGATCTTGATGTTTTTCACTGGGATGACGTACCCCAATCGTCAGGTTAAAGTCACCGCCAATGATTAAATCACTGCCATCCGATAGGCGAGCAATTTGATCGAGAATCTGATTTACGGATGGCTTATAGGGAGCCGGAGCCTGAATACTAAAGATTTGCAGTTTCCGCCCCGCATTGGCTGACCAAGCAAACCCGTCCACTTCCACACCAACGACATAGCCTTCAAACCCCGGCACCACGATCGGGGTGATTTGTCCCGATCGCACAAAGATGGCACTGCCCCAGGCTTGACCGTCTACCGGTTGCCACTGCACTTGATTCCCATACATCTGCCAAAACTGAGCCGTCATATAGTGATCGGGGGCACAGCTTTCCTGCACTAGAAAAATATCTGGGTTGACCACTTCAAATAAGTGTGACCAGTGAACATATTGCTTGGCTGTACCGCCAGACTGAAGATTATAAGTCGCAATTTTCATTCGTTAATTCTATTCAGCGTGAAGTTCCCGCCCGTCTTACCATCGGATGTTCAATTAACATCGGCCCCTCTGGAATAAAGCGGGGTGGATAGTTTGTTTTCTTATTCCTGCCGCGCAAGGTTCCGATCGGGATCGGTGTTGTGAGTGGCTCCAGTTGTTGCAATTCCCAAAACACGGCCCAAACCGGACTATCGCTGAGCGTAGAGGCTGGACGAAAAATCGCTTTACCGGGATAACGTCCCCGCCGCGACCCCACATAACCAATGTAGATGCCTCGCCAAGTCACCTCTGGGTTCAGTGGCTGCTCTGCTTTAGACTGGGAGGCATAGATAAATACATCGATCGCTTTACCCGTCCGCAACTGTTCTGCCTCACCAAATAGCTCAAAATCCATACTCCCAAACGCTACCTTTGGCAATTGACCGGGTGACAGTTCATCAGAGTCTAACTGTATGGCGATCGCTTCTAACCCTGAAATTAAATGCACTTCTGGAACTGGTGCCAGCATGGCAAAGGCATGGGTTTTGTTCATGAATTCACCTCTATGGAACTTGCGATATTGAGTTTGGCACAAGTCTGCACCTTGAATAATCATGCCCACACTTTGATCATCATGGACAACCCATTTAGAGGTTCGGCTCAACAACACTGATGCAGGTGATCAAGCTTGAGAATGAGTTGATTAACTCTATAGCAACAGGAATTTGCACCAATATTAAGAGGTCGTAAATCCCTGTGTCGGTGTACGATCGCGGGAGAGTGCATCCTGTTATACAACCGATAATTTTAGCAATTCTATCTCAAGGGGGGTGAATTTAACTTAAAAAGTTGAGACAACAAAGACTTGCATCAGTAATATCTACCGCTAGGAGAATCTGATGAAAGTGCAGCGTACCATCCAGCTCCTGCTGTCAAGTCTCAATTCAGCTTTTCTAGTGATGTTAGGCGTGATCAGTGCAAAACCAGCATCCACGATGGAACTAGTACCACAGTCTTTTCAGCCATCGGTTGCCGCCGCGTTCTGTTGGGATGCTCCGATCGCATCAGCGACGGAAGGTAGCCAAAATTGCCCGGAGCATCAACCCCTGTTAAACAGCGATCACCTGTTGTTTGCCCCCCTGACTACCCAAACTCAATCCTATCCGCTCATGACCCAGGCTTTGCTGCTGAACCAGTTTAATAGCACCCAGGATCACAATAATTCATTGAACCGGCTATCGACGATCGCAGATTGGTTAGCCAGTTCTTCAAAAACCGCCCTCACTAGCTCGTCAGGTCCTCGTCGGAGTAGCGGGTACGTTATGTCTGCCAGCTCTAAATCAGCCTCCTATGCCGCCGCCCGCGATCGGCAATTCCCCTTATTCAGCATCATCGGGATTTCATTCAGTATTTTAGGGTTGCGGTATATCCTCCAATGCCTGGTGGATGACTAATACAAGCCCTTAACACCCAGCACTCAACACCGTTGACTACTAGGAAGCCTGATAGTCGATCGCAGGCGATCCAGCCAAGGGTGGATGAGCCATTCTGGCAGCTTGAATCTCGGAAAAAGCCGCTTCACCTAGAAAGCGATGGGCGGTTGTCGTGGGATGAATGCCATCCCAGAATAAAAACTGCTCTGGTTGACCGCAGGAGCGGGAATTCGTTAAACACGCATTTATGACATTCGTAAAGCCAAAGGCATCTGGATCGGTGATTGCCTCGCGATAGAGAGTATTAGCATCCAGGGTCACAATTTGGATATCACGATATTGCTGATGCAGTTGCTTTAACGATCGACGCAAACCCTGATTGTGAGCCTGAGTTAGCTGACTGAGGCGATCGGAGTTAGCGCTAGTGCGAATAGCAGGTAGTTGTCCCAAGTCAGGTAAATTAGCCACCAGGAATCTTTTGGCTCCTTTAGCCATCAGAACTTCCATTGCCCGAGTAATATTTGCTACGGGAACCGTTGCCTGACTCACTCCTTGTAAATAGTCATTCGCACCTGCCCAGATAATGGTCAAAGCCTGAGGTTCAATCTGCACCTGTGTAGGTAAAATTGATTGCACTTGGGTTAATAAACCAGGGGCAAGACTACTTTCAGATGAACCATTACTGAAGTGCGGAGCAGATTCAGCCGTAGTAGCCCCTCCATAGGCAAAATTATTGAGTTGCTTAGAGGAAATCTGGAGGCGATCGGCAAGATATTCTACCCAAACTCGACCATTGGAGTAGCGCCCCTGAAAGTAAGGCGGATTCGGCGGATAGAGTCCCCCTGTTGCCCGAAATACAGTACCCGTATCGGATAAGCTATCCCCAAACACATACAGGGCATCAATGGTAGGAGAACTCTGAATTGAATTAACCAGAACAACCATAATCAGGGTGATAAGAGCGAGTCCTGCCGCTAAAATAAATCGGTTCACAGATCGGTTCACGGACAGTAGTTGGCGACAAACTCTTCTACCCTATCAAGCAAATCCTGGTGTGTGGGGTAATTTTCCAAAAATCTTACTAGAGACGAATGGCACTGACTTACAGCCATTGGTTAAAACAGAATCCCAGTCAACAAGGCTCTCCCGCACAACCGATCTTAAAGATTAACTACGCCTGAGGGCTGTCGGAGTTATCTCTCGTGGCAGTGGTTGCTCTAACCTGAAATCAGTTAACCTGTTAAGTATAAATACTTATCAAAGAGGTAGACTGCGTGAATTCTCCCTGGCAGAACCCTCTCCCCTCCGAGGAGTACATCACTCGGCAAGTCGTGATCTACTTCTATATAGGCAGATGGGTTCCAATTATGTTTCACTCTTTTGCTGCCGCGATCGAGCTATATCACCGGGCACAAGCATCGGGACAAAATTTGTATATTTTTCCGCCTAACACCCTTCCTAACGAATTTGAACAATTACATCAATCCTTGCGACACCCGTTCAAAAAGGAGAATGAACTGGCTCGCCCTCAAGCAACTCTATACGCCAAAGCGAGCTAGGGCTGTGCTTTAAATTTAAATAGTTTGATCAAATCAATGTCTTAACAACAAATTAAAGACTTAATTCAGTCCTTTATAGACGCGGCGATCGAGATTCGACATCGTGAAATGAACGGGAATAAATGGAATGACGCGCCCGTTTTGCAGTTGAAGCGCGTTGCGCCAACAATTGTTCAACTTGTTGAATCAGGTTGCTAGAATCTACTTGCTTACTTAATACAGCATCGGCTGCCGGACAAATTTCGGCGGCTTGTTGCAAAATATCCTCAGTGAAATAGCTAGAAATTAAGACTAATACAGGAGGTTGGGATAACCGCTGCTTCACTCGGTCAATGACACCGGGACCGTCAATCTCAATCTCATACCGGCGGGGCGGCAACGAGAAATCAACCAGGGCTAAATCAAATTGCTCTGCTTGGCGCAGAAAGGTATGAGGGTCAGTAAAAGTAGACACTTCATATCCCTGTTGCTGCAACCGGAGGGCAGCGACAAAACTCCAAGATTCATTGTCATCCACAATCGCAAGACGATACATAATCAGGGGGCATCACAACTAATGATCCTCTTTGTCTCTTATAGTGAATCAATTTAACAAAAGGAACCGTCTTAGGGGGGAGTATTTTTGGGGTTAGACTACTACCGGGATTAAAGCCGAACTATGCTACTTTAAATCCTGAGAGCTAAAGGGGGGCGTGTGCTTACACCACAACAAATCGTCGAGTTACGAGACTTAATTGCAGAAAGCAAACGATTGTTAGCACAAGGTGACAAACAAGGTGCTGAGGTGATTCAACAACGGATTGAAGCCCTCAAAGCAGCATGGCGACAAGTTGGAACCTGAGGTGGGTCTAAAAGATCTGACTTTTTCCTGACTTTCTGCTGACAGCAGATTGGCAACCGGAGGTTAAGGTAGGTAGATGCAGCGATCGCGTCTAGCTATACGCCGATCAGGAATGCGTCACTGATTAGCCCTCTCCTCCATTTTCATAAGGAGCCGACTTTGAGTTCACTGTTGCAAACTGCACTAATTGAATGGATGCCCCTCCCAGAAGATCAAGACAGACTTGTTTCTATCTATCGCACGAGTCATAGCATTGAGATGCATCCCGGTTGTGAAAAACACCCAACTGCTCGGTTAATTTCTACTCACCGATCGTATGCCGATGCCTATGAGTTTGCTGAATTGTTGGCGCAGGAAACAGGATTACCTATTCGTGATTTAGCCAACGATCAACCGCTTTAAGTGTCAGTGATCGTTGACGCGATCGCTCGTCATAGTTGCCAAAGCTCCGCCATCCCTCTCCCGACGATTGCTGTCAAAGAGGGATGGCAAGTAAATCTGAGTCGGTCAATTAAGCTACCGGGGCTAATTCTGCCTTAACGGCGGCATACGCCCAGTCTAACCAGGGCAATAACGCTTTAATATCACTGGTTTCTACCGTTGCACCACCCCAAATCCGTAATCCTGGAGGAGCCGCCCGATAGGCAGCAATATCATACGCCACCTGCTCCTGCTCTAGCCGTTTTGCCAATTTCTTAGCACATTTGGCTTGATCCTCCGCACTGAGATTGGTAAACCAGGGATCAATAATCTTAAGGCAAATCGATGTACAAGAACGGGTTTCAGGCGTTTCTGCCAGAAAATCTGCCCAATCACTCGTCGTCACCCAGGCGGCGATCGCAGCGAGATTCGCTTCACTCCGCTGAATTAAGCCAGTTAAGCCGCCTATACTTTCTGCCCAGGTCAAACTATCCAAAGCATCTTCGACACATAACATGGATGGCGTGTTGATGGTATCGCCTTTAAAGATGCCTTCAATCAGCTTGCCTTTTTGGGCTAAGCGGAACAGTTTTGGCAACGGCCAGGTGGGTTGGTAGGTTTCCAGACGTTCTACTGCCCGGGGCGACAGCACAACCACCCCATGTTGAGCTTCTCCGCCTAACACCTTTTGCCAGGAGTAGGTGACAACATCCAACTTATCCCAGGGGATCTCCATGGCAAACACTGCCGAAGTGGCATCACAAATGGTTAACCCCTGCCGATCGGCGGGAATCCAGTCGCCATTGGGCACACGGACTCCAGAGGTGGTGCCATTCCACAAAAACACCACATCCTTGCTGAAATCTACCTGGCTCAAATCCGGTAAGCTACCGTACCCAGCTTTCAGCAACCGCACATCGGGCAACTGCAACTCATCCGTGACATCTTTGACCCATTCTTGACCAAAGCTTTCCCATGCCAGGATATCAACGGGACGCTGACCTAACAGTGACCATAACGCCATTTCCACGGCTCCCGTGTCAGAGGCAGGCACAATCCCCAATCGGTAGTCAGCGGGAACACCGAGGATCTGTTTAGACCGTTCGATCACATCCGCTAATTTGGCTTTGCCCGCTTCCGATCGATGCGATCGTCCCACACAGGCATTTTGCAACTGAGAAACAGACCAGCCCGGACGTTTAGCACAGGGCCCAGAGGAGAAATAGGGAGTGTTCGGCTTAGTTTGTGGAGGAGTAGGCATCTCTTGCATGGTGTTCATGGAAAAGCTGCAATAACGGCAGCCAAGTCGGGGTAGATATATTAAGCATAGACACCCTAGCATTTGGCAAGACCCGAAACAAGCCTGTCCTGAGATTTGCCAACGGCAACAGTAAATTTAAGTAACTGAATATCAGATTTGGTTCGCTCAGGATTGCAGATTGCTGAAAGTGTAATTTTGCCTAGGGGCGGATTTCGCTGACAGATATATAGTTAAAATCTGACGCACCGCCGTAAAATTTTAATCTTGAGAAAAAATTATTTACGGCAGCATTCAGATTATGCTGGGATATTAGCGACAAGAATGTAACACGAATAGGTAATGCGATCAATTCCCAGCTTGCAACAGCAGTTAGTTCAGTTAGAAGCCAAATTAGCGGCGCTGCAAGATCAGGGCGATTACTTAGTGGGCGTGCGGATTGAACGGACTCCGGCAGGCGGATCGGCTTCGATTGCCGCTAAAGCTAGCTGTCGCTATGCCCGATTACGCGCTGGACGCGGGAAGTTGTTACCGAATGGCAAGAAAAGTCTGTATATTCCAATTGAAAAGATTCCTTATTATCAAGCAGCCTGCGATCGGGGCAAGCAAGTCCAGCAATTAGAACGCCAAATTCACCAGATTAAAACTCAGATTGGGCGGTTAGAACAGACTCAATATCGGTCTTGGAGTGGTCAGCCCCGCAAACGGCGATCGTTGCCCCAAGCCGTCGAATTCCCAACAACCTCAACTAATCTTGATCATTTAGAGATTGATCTGCCAACTCCCAGTCGTCCTCCGGCGGCAATCCTGGTGCTGTATCGGCAATCAACGCTCGCCCCAGTTCATGCGGTTGCCGCTGAAATTTGGCAGGGCAACGAGAGAATTGTCCAGATTCCCGCCGTTCATTGTTTAGGGATGCGAGCGGATAAAGTAACGGACTATATTAAACAACTACTGCAATCCCTCCAGCAACAATTTGGCATCAGTCGGTTTGAAGATGTGGTCAAAGAAGTGCCCGTCCATCAATGTCCGATTGCCAACTGTCCCTTGCGGGGATGAGTCCCCACCCCATTAACCAGGTTGCCACCGGAAAGCTTATGCCAGAGCATTCAACCGATTCGGAGTTTTACTCAGCGATTCAACGGGCGATCGCCGTCCCCGCCACAGCTAATCTGCGACACCTGTTGCACCAGTTTGAATCTGTGCTGGCACAGTCACCAGAAACCGCCTGGTTGGCGATCGCTGGGAATCTACTGGCACTGTTAACCGATGTGTTAGCGGCTCGGGCACATTACTTGTTGGAGGAATGGGAGGAGAAATATCATCCGGTTGAAGGTGAACCCATTTTGACCACAGAGATGCTCCAGCCGTTTCTGCGCCAGACCATGACGCTGAATCTGGAAGGGATGGTAGACCAGTCGGGTGGGAGTCAATCTACACGCCCCATTGACTCCGTGATTGGCTCAGTTGATAAAACCAATTTGCTGGAATTTCTCGATCGATTAGAACATGAACAAACAAAACAACAGGCGCTGGCGGTTGCCCATGATGAAGATGTTTCTGCCTGGATTCAGGCGATCGCTCAGGGGATACCCGGCGATCGCGCCTCAGAAATATCACTATTAGAATTACAGCGATCGCTGCAAATGCCGTTAGTGGAAGTGTGGTTGGCGTTACTCTTAGGGGGCTATCACGTCGAGCAACGCGGTGACTTTTACCAACGAGATAGCATTTGGATACAACCGACCTGCCCTGCCCTGGTCTCTTAACTACAATTGACTGAGGGAATCCGGAGCAACTTCAACCCCCGATTCCTGACGATCGCTGGCAGGTGTGATCAAATCCTCGAAACTGGCAATCGTTACGCCAATATGTTCTCCAGCTTGCTGCAATGCCGTTTCAAAGGAGAGGGTGTCGCTGCCATAGCCGCACCGATCGGCCGCAACTTTAATGCCTTTGGAGCCGTTGGCTCGGGCACAGTCAATCAATTCCGATCCGGTTAAAGGGGTAGTTGCTGCCATAATTACTCCGATTAATAATGAGTCGATTAAATGGTTTTCAGTAGAAATTGGTGTGATTTGATTCTAAAGAGCACGATCACGGGTTGCCCTCTACCTTCAGCATTGAGCCGACTCTGTCTCAAGTTGCAAGTTGGCGATCGCTGATTGCTTGGTTCACCGGAACTTCCAGCAGCCGAAAGGGAGGTTGTGTTGGAAAATGCTGGGCTAGGAGCGGCATGGCGACGTTATAAATCGGAATTTCCTGGCTGGTACGTCCCTCCAGTTGTCCGTGGTGCGCGTGACCATGAACCGCCAGAGTCACCGCAAACCGATTTAATGGATCCTCTAACCGACTGGAACCCAGAAAGGGCAGAATCTCACAGGGTTCTCCGGCGACCGTTGCCTCGATCGGGGAGTAATGCAGCACCGCGATCCGTTGGGAGGTTTGCAATTTCGCCAATGCCGATTCTAATTTCAGGGCTTCTTCTACCGCCTCATGCACAAACTGTTTAATCAGTGGCTCTCCCCATGCTTGCAACATCCGGGAACCAAAGCCACCCGCAAATCCTTTGACTCCAGCAAATCCAATTCCGGCAATCTCACAGGCTTCTCCATCCAATACTTTGACACCAGCATCGGTCAAAATCCGTTGTACCATATCCGGCTGACCAGCCTCATAGTCATGATTGCCAAACACAGCTACTACAGGAATCGTCGCCGCCGCCAACTCATTCACCAACACATCTGCTTCTTCAGCCAGCCCATAGTCCGTTAAATCGCCACATAATAACAGCACATCTGCGGTCTGACTCGCCTGCATAAATAGTGGTTGCAACATGCCCTGTGAAGTTTTTGTACAGTGAATGTCACCGACAGCAGCAATCCGAATCACATCCTTAGTGGTTGACATTCTGCCTCTCTCCCCAATATGTCATCAATGCTTCCGAAACTCCTGTTCACAATTTTGAGTCGGATGGCTTGATCAGATCATGACCAATGAATGGGTTGTCTCCCTGTCTCATTAGGTGCATTTCCAATGCCACTGTCACTCCCGGAGATTCGCTCTTGGGAATGAGGCATTGTCGATCGCGATCGCCCATGATGAAAGGCTATTAAAGCACTGATTAAACATTGCTCCGCTGCAAATTAGATTTATGCAAGACCTTTCCCCTAAACTTGACGATCATTTAACCTGTGATTTTTACTGCCAGGCTCTCAAAGTTTTGCACCAGGCAGGCATTCCGTTTTTAATTGGTGGCACCCATGCGTTTGTGCGGTATACCGGAATTCAACGCGGCACGAAGGATTTAGACCTATTTGCCCGTCCGGCAGATGTACCTGAAATCCTGGCAGTATTTGCGGCAGCAGGCTACAACACAGAACTGGTTGTCTCCCACTGGTTAGCCAAAACTCATTACCAAAATGATTTTATTGATATTATCTTTAACTCGGCGCATGGTCGATTACCGGTCAGTGATGTTTGGTTTGACCATGCCATTGAGGAACAAATGTTTGGCATTCCCGTCAAAATTTGTGCACCAGAAGAAATTATCTGGTCAAAAGCTTATGTGATGGCCCGCGATCGCTATGATGGGGCAGACATTGCTCATTTAATTCTCACCTATGGCGATCGGCTCGACTGGCAACGCTTAGTGACTCAATTTGGTGAACACTGGCGGGTCTTATTCAGCCATCTGGTTTTGTTCGGCTTAATTTATCCGGGGCAGCGATCGCGGATTCCTACCTGGGTAATGCAGCAACTAGGGCAGCAACTGGCTCAGGAGAGTCAGCAGGGCAACCGGGATGAAAAACTCTGTCAGGGCACATTGCTTGCTCCCCTGCAATATCACATTGACATTGCAGAATGGGGATACGAAGATGCCCGCTTAGCTCCCAGAGGTAACCTCACAGCCGCCGATGTGGGGGAATGGGTTGACCATCTTCAGCAGGAACAGGGAATCGTTTCTAGCCCTATCCCTACCTGATCTCGCCGCCACAGCGACCCAGAGTTCCCAGGTACGAGATTGCTGTTCTTGCCGATGCCAATCTCAATGACAACCGACCGCATCAAATTTGGGTAATGCTTTTTCAGTAGCAATGCCATCAATGATGCAAAAAATCGTGCATGATTGAATTAGAAGCATAGAATCAAAATAGATCTTGCTATTTCTACTTGAGAACCCAATCATGACAACCAAGCCTAGAGGATCACGCGGAACTACAGTCAAACAGGCAGCGATCGACGATGCCCAATCGGCTTTGCAAGGATTGCCAGAAAAACCAAAAGAGAAGCTCTCCCTAAAGGAAGCAGTGGAAAAATTGAAAGCTCCATTGCAAGCGGCTCTGGCAAAAGGATATTCTTACCAAGAGTTGGCAATGATGTTAAAGGAGAATGACATCGTCATTAGTGCGGCTACCTTAAAAAACTATGTCCCGGTGGGCAAACGGGCAGCCAAGAGTCAATCAACGGCAACCAAACCCCGCAGAGGCACTAAAAAGGCGGAAGCGCAGGATGATGATGACGCGATCGAGGAACAATTGAATCAAGCTGCCCATGAGATTTCGACCTCGACTGACACCAACAATGGGGCAACAGCGGCAACGACTCCTACACGACGGGGAAGAAGCAGCAGTAAAGCCGAAGCACCAGCCAAAAAAGGTCGGGGCAAAACCGCCGCCACTGAGGAAGAGGCAGAAACTAAACCGACTCGACGGCGGAGCAGTGCAACCAAAGGTTCTACTAGACGGACATCAACTCGGTAACGTTTAGAGTTTCAGAGATAGATTTTGGCGATCGTTCGATTGGCAAAACGTCCTGAACAGAGCAAAAGAGGGAGGGTGAGATCTGTTTGAGTGAAAACACTTCTCACCACTCATTCAAAGTAGCCGATTTAAAGATGGGAGATGCGATCGTACTTCTCCCAAGGGCTGATCAAGTTTCTAACCTAAAACAGAGAAAATTACCCCGATCGCTTCGCTAAGGTAGTTACAAAAGTTAACTGGCGTAGTTTCTCTGTTATGGTGCCTAATTTATTAGCAGCAACGAATCACTATTGGCGACAATTGAATCAACTGGATACCGCCTATCGTCGAGGCGAAGTTTCGTTAGAAGAAGTCGATGCCAAAGTTGAAGAATTAATCGCCGAGCTAGGTCGAGAGCGCCGCGCGACGCTCCGTTATTTTTGGTATGGGATGCAGCAACTCTGGAACCAGCAAAAGGAACTCATACTGGGAACCAGCTTACTCCTAACTTTGACGTATATCTGGTTAGCAATATTAGGAATTTAAGTCGTTCGGTAAATTACATATCAACTTTAATGCCCAGCTTCTGCTTTACTCTCGCATAGACGCAAACGTAGAGTTCAGGAGCATTGGCATCGTGAAGGGTTTCAAGGCGTATGTTGCCAGCCTCATAGATCCAGAATTTATTCCGTCCGGAATTAAAACAGCGATGCTAGTCGGTTCCTTGCTGTTTGTGATTAATCACGGTCCAGCTCTCTATCGCCGCCAAATGACCCAGGAGCGCTGGATTTCTGTGATCCTGACCTATGTAATGCCCTATTTAGTCAATGTCTATGGTCAATACAGCTATCGAAGACGATTGACAAATGGTGCGCCTTCGCTCATTAATGTTTATCCTCCATCCTGTTCAACTCAACTTCAGCCGACCTTACCTCGATCGGACATGCCAACCGTGAAGGGGCAACAGCCGTAGTTACCCAACTTCACTGCACCACTGATCAAGCTCAAGCAGTTATCTCAAGCCAGTAATTTCTCGTAGAATGCGATCGTTTTGTCGCACTGTTAAGGTACTGGTCGATGGGCTGCTGCCGTCGGTAATCGCGCTGGCTAAGGTATAGCTGTATTCACCGTTGCGCCAGATGGTGGCACAGGTGCCATTCCGGCAGGTGACCGTACCGCCCGTCAAATCAATACAGGCTTGCTGACGATTACAACCGCGATAGCTCAAATTTCCAGTGTTATTGACCCCAGACCAGGAATTGCGATTACCGATCGTCACCATCCATTCGTCATTTTGTAAAACGATCGTATCGGCATCCAGTTCCCGTCCCGCTTGATCGATCGGGGTAATTCGGACAACTACCTGGGCTTGGCGGGTTTTGCCACAGGGTTCGGCACTGGGACAATCACTAACATTGCGAATGCCATAAATCAGACGCACTCGTTTTTGTAAATACTGGTCTGGCTGTTCACACAGTTCAAAAATGCTGCCAGCCTGCCGTTGCTTCCCGGTTTCATCGGTAAAGGTGATGTAACACATCAAATCACCCGACTGGATTTGTTGAATTATCCCTACTTCCGGTTCTAGATCAGACAACGGTTCTGATTTTGAGATGGCAGGAGTCGTAGGAGATGGGGTTACAGCACTGGGGGCAGGAGTGGACGATCGTGCATCTGGGGCGGAAGAACTTACTGGTGCAGGCGATGCCGTAGGTTGGGCTGTGGTGGTCGAATTATTGCTACAACCGATGACACTGATAGCGCCAATCAGCAAGACGATCGCGGGAATGACAGGTTTCATGGGGCAAGTGTCCTGAAAAACATCTGAGAGCGCGTTGTTCAATCACCCTTCCAAGTAGAGTGATGGTGGGGAATTTAATCCACTGCTACAGGCATCAGTTCAGCTAGTGGCAATTCCCGAAACCTGCTTACCCAAGTTAAGCGAACCGCAGATGGACTCAGGCATAAACTTCTGGATTGACACAATCAGGTAATCGTTCTCCCTTTAGCCCAGCGATCAGATTGGCGATCGCCATTGATGCCATCTTTTGCCGGGTCTGGACACTGGCACTACCGATATGCGGCGTAATGATCAGATTTTCTAACTGAAGCAGAGGGCTAGTCATGGGAATTGGTTCAGGATCGGTAACATCGATCGCGGCGGCGGCAATTTGGTGATTTTTTAGCGCTCGATAGAGTGCATCCGGATCAACAATGGAGCCTCGCGCTGTATTAATCAAAATTGCTGTAGATTGCATTTGCTCAAATTGGCGATCGCTGAATAAATGATGCGTTTCGGTAGACAACGGGGTGTGAATGGTAACGAAGTCCGAGGTGGCTAGTAGGCGATCGAAGTCCACAAATTCGGCTCCCAATGCTTGCTCTAGCAAGGGATTACTGCGATGCCGTCCGGTATAAAGAATCTGCATCTCAAACCCTCGGGCACGACGAGCAACCGCCTGACCAATCCGCCCTAACCCGACAATTCCCAGTGTCGAGCCAGCCAGATCCGCCCCCAAGAGTAGGTTCGGTTCCCAGGTTTGCCACTGTCCAGAACGGGTAAAGCGATCGCCTGCCACGACTCGGCGAGCGGCTGCCATCAGCAATGCCCAGGTTAAATCAGCAGTGGCATTCGTCAACACACCGGGAGTATGTCCGACCGGAATCCTTCTGGCGGTAGCGGCAGCAATATCAATATTGTCGTAGCCCACTGCCATTTGACTGATCACTTGCAGCGATCGTCCGGCGGCAATTAAGTCTTGATCAATGCGATCGGTCAACAAGCAAAGTAAGCCATCGATCTGGGAAATTTTCTGCTGCAAAACCTCATAGGGCGGAGGCTGGCGATCGGGCCACACCTCAACGGTTGCCAGTGCTTCTAAAGCCGACAGATCGGTGCCAAGCTGGCGGGTAATGAATAGATGAGTCATAACGATTCTGAGAATGGGATGGACACCAAAACTATGAACATCGTGGTTCGCCCCATCTCATCGAAATTTTTGTCAGTGTCAGAGTTAAATAGATAGAAGGGTGAACCAATGGGAACAATGAGTTGAACACTCCGAGAGGACGGCGAGATGTTACGTCAGATTTTAGCGACAAACCGGGTAGTTCGGAACTTGGGTACTGGCTTCACAGTTTGCCTCTTGACACATCTCTTCAGTGTCCCTGGAATGGCTACCACTCCCCACAGTCCCGCTCCGGGCGATCGCTTTGCCGATTGGTGTACCCAGCGCGATCGCCTGTCAACTGCCCAACGTCAAACTGTCACCGCTTTATTAGAACAGGCGAAGACTAGCGATTGTCAGCAAGCAGAGCAAGTGCTACTTAAGGCTCCTCGATTAAGTTTAGGCAATCGGCAACTAACTGATATCAGCCCCCTTGTCACCCTGCCCCACCTGACCGCGATCGATTTAAGTTTCAATCAAATTACCGATATTACGCCCTTAGCCAAGTTAACCAACCTCACCTTTTTACTACTGGCTGGCAATCAAATTGATGATGTCACGCCCCTTGCCCAGCTCACGAATTTGAACTACCTGGTACTAGAAAAAAATCAAATTCGCGACATTCGCCCATTAGCCAATCTGAAGCGGCTGACCGCCTTAATTGCCTTATCCAATCCCATAACCAGCAAACGTTGTCCAATCACTCCTGCCACAGTTTGCATTTTTTCTAATGATGGGGCAGACTTATTTGCTCAGGCAGAAGCCCAGTATCAGCAGGGAGAATTTTCAGCGGCATTAACTCAGTTTCAAGCGGTGCTGAAGGTGTATACCCAGGCTGACGATCGCCTGAAACAAGGAGATACCCTGAACCGGATTGGGGATACCTCAATGAATTTAGGTCAGTATGCCCAGGCATTATCAGCGTACCAAACGGCGATCGCCCTGCGGCAAGAATTAGGCGATCTGCCAGGTTTAGGAGTTTCGTTAACCAGTTTGGCAACGGCGTATGAACGGTTGGGGCAATACCAGAAAGCCCAGGATACCTTAGAACAAGCGTTACAGAATATTCAACAGCAGCAAAAGGGAGGAATTCCCCTGGAAGGTGGCATTTACGAACTCCCGAAGGACGAAGCCACGTTACGCAATCGCTTAGCCCAAATCCAGAATCAGTTAGAGCAACATCCCGCCGCCTTACGATCGGCACAAGCCGCCCTGAAACTCTATCAATTACTGCCAGATGACTATGATGGCAAGCGATTTGGCGAACGAGCCGTTTTAGACACGATCGGGCTAACTCATTGGTATTTGGGAGAGTCACAAACCGCGATTACAACCTTAAAACAAGCCGAAACCATTGCCAAAGCCATTGGCGATCGAGCCGGACTGGCGACCAGCTTAAATCATTTAGGGGAAGTGTATCTCAGCCTGAAACAGCCCACCTTAGCGCTAGACCTATTTCAGCAAGCGTTAACCATCCGGCAGGCGATCGGCGATCGACCTGGAGCCGGAGCCACCCTGAATCAGATTGGTATCACGTTGTTGCAACAGGGAGACTACGCCAAAGCAACTCAAGCCCTATTGTCTGCGATTCAAATTTGGGAATCCCTGCGTCCCGGTTTGACTGATGAAAACAAGGTGTCTTTATTTGAAACTCAAGTTGTCACCTATAGTGCTTTGCAGAATGCCTTAGTTGCCCAAAACCAACCCACCTCTGCCCTGGAAATTGCGGAACGCAGTCGCGCTAGAGCCTTTGTTGAGTTATTAGCCTCCCGGTTAGGAGGAAAGGTATCGGCACAATTTGAGTCGGCGGCTCCTCCCAGCATTGACCAGATCCGGCAGGTGGCAAAAGTCCAAAAGGCGACGCTGGTTGAATATTCCCTGAGTCAGGATAATCTATTGATTTGGGTGATTGCTCCCGATGGCACGATCACCTTGCGATCGGTGAAACTGACGGAGTTAGACACATCCCTGGAAGATGCCGCCGAACGTACACGGGTCGCCGCCGCCACGGGCAGAAACCGGGGGATCAGTCGCTCTACCCATGACTTAAATGCCTTTGTGCAAGGAACTCGATCGACGGTCGCCGCTCCTAGCTCCGGGACGATCGCGACAGCGGACGCTGACGACCCAGAAGGTTCCACCATCGATGCTGATTCCAGTCAGCCGCGACGCTTGAATCGCCGTTTGCGTAAAAGCTATGACTTACTCATTGCCCCGATCGCGGATCTATTACCGAAAGATCCCAACGATCATGTAATTTTCCTGCCGCATGGCTCTCTATTTCTGATTCCCTTTCCGGCACTTCAGGATGCCACTGGCAAGTATTTGATCGAACAACATACGATCCTGACGGCACCATCAATTCAGGTGCTGGCGTTAACACATCAGCGCCAACGTCAAACCCAAACCCAAATAGGTCAGCCGTTAGTGGTAGGCAATCCCACGATGCCCAAACTTGCTTTCCCTGTAGGGTCGCCCCCCGAAGCCTTAGCCCCCCTACCTGGAGCCGAAGCCGAAGCGATCGCCGTTGCCCGACTATTGCAGACCCAAGCCCTAACTGCCGATGCCGCCACCGAAGCTGTTGTCGTCGCCAAGATGCCCACGGCTGGAATTGTCCATTTAGCCACCCACGGACTACTGGATGATATTCCTCAGTTAGGTGTCCCTGGCGCGATCGCCCTAGCGCCTGATCCCCGAGCATCCGCTACCTCCAGCCATAACACCAGTGATGGCTTCTTGACGACCACAAATATTCTCAATTTGAATTTAACCGCAAATTTAGTTGTACTGAGTGCGTGTAATACCGGCCGAGGCAGTATTACCGGAGATGGTGTGATCGGCTTGTCACGGGCTTTTATGGCAGCAGGGACTCCCAGCGTATTGGTGTCTTTGTGGGAAGTTCCCGATGCTCCTACCTCTGATTTAATGATCGAGTTTTATCAACAGATGCAACAACAGCCGAACAAAGCCCAGGCACTACGCCAGGCCATGCTAGAAACGATGACAAAACACCCTCACCCTCGCGATTGGGCAGCCTTCACCCTGATTGGGCAACCATAGCCCCATCCAGCAGGCAGTTAACTATGATTTTGCCACTCTGGCAATTATTTAAACCCAATAAAATGCAATAAAAAGATACACCGATTTGGTGCAAGATCTATCTTAAAGCGTAATCCTTGTGTCACATTTGCCTTTACAACAGAGGGAAGTTGAACAGGCACAGGTGCGAATGATTGTAGATCAACCGAATCGGAAATTTGTTGAGGAAGAAATCTTCCTCTTTCCTGCCTCATTTGCCCAACAGCGTTTGTGGTTTGTTGAACAACTACTACCCGGAGATAGCCTGTATGTGATTCCCTTAGTCTTGCGATTAACTGGGGCATTACAGCGATCGCATCTCCAGCAAAGTCTAGAAGCGATCGTTCAACGTCATGAAAGCCTCAGAACCACCTTTGCTGTGGTAGATGGGCAATTAATACAGGTAATTAAACCGACGTTATCTGTGCCGCTGAGGGTGAATGATTTACGGTCATGCACCACTAGCATTCGCGAAAATACGGCTCTAGAAGAGATTTGGCAGGTAATTCAAGCCCCGTTTAACTTAACTCAAGACGTACTATTTCGAGTTCACCTGTGGCAACTCCAAGATACAGAACATTTGCTACTACTCACCTTACATCACATCATTTTTGATGAATGGTCGAGTGGCGTTTTAATTCGTGAGTTAGGGGAAAACTATACAGCATTAGTTGAACATCGATCGCCAACCTTAGCAGCATTACCTGTGCAATATGCTGATTTTGCTCACTGGCAACGGCAATGGCTCCAGGGAGACACTTTAAACTCGCAGATCCGGTACTGGAAGCAACAGTTACAGGATCTGCCAGGGCTAAATTTACCGGGCGCAATCTCTCGTTCCAGTGGACACCACCACCAGGGAGCCAGCCAACTCCTAGAGCTACCCCAATCCTTACTCGATGCCCTGGAAGCATTAAGTCAAACCACTGGGGTGACGCTGTTCATGACCTTACTGGCGGCTTTCCAAACATTACTGCATCGCTATACCGGACAAACGGATCTAGCGATCGGTTCCCCCATTGCCAATCGCCATCATAGTGCCCTGGAGGGATTAATTGGCTTCCTGGTCAATAGTCTGGTGTTGCGAACAGATCTCTCGGGAGATCCCACATTTGGCACTGTATTAGAGCGAGTCCGGGATGTCACATTAGCAGCATACGACCATCAAGATCTACCGTTTGAAAAATTGGTGGAAGCACTACAACCTGTGCGAAGCTTGGGGCAAAATCCGTTGTTTCAGGTAGTGTTTGCCTTACAAAACACGCCCATGACCCACCTGGAGCTACCCGGATTAGTCCTCAGTCCAGTCGCGTTAGAAACTAAGACAGCCCGGTTTGATCTGGAGTTATATGTATGGAAATCTGCCGATAATTTTCGTAGCTTGTGGGGGCAGGGTTGGCAGGCGACAGACGGCTTACGAGGTGTAATCGTTTATAACACAGAGTTATTTGAAGCTCACACGATCGCGGCATTCCGACAGCATTTTCAGACTTTATTAGAAAGTATTGTCGCTAACCCAGACGCACCGATTTCAACACTACCACTATTAACTCCTACAGAACAACAGCAATTAATTCAACGCTGGAGTAATACTCAATCTGAGTATCTAACTAATGCTTGTATTCATCAGATCTTTGAAGCTCAAGTAAAACAACGACCCACCGCGATCGCGATCAAGTTTGGCAATCAACAATTCACCTATCAAGCCCTCAATCAAGGTAGTAATCAACTAGCACGATATTTGCAACGATTAGGCGTTAAGTCTGAAACACCCGTAGGAATTTGTTTGGAACGTGGCATCGAAGCGATCGCGGCAATGCTAGCCGTTTTGAAAGCCGGAGGGGTTTATGTTCCACTCGATCCGAGCTATCCCCCAGAACGTTTACAGTTTATGCTGGAGGATGCCGGAATTACCATCGTGTTGACTCAAGCAGATTGGGCAGATACGTTGCGTACTTCAACTAATCAAGTCATTTGTCTAGAGCAGGAATGGGACGCGATCGCCCAAGAATCCGATACAAACTTGCCCATCGTCACTCATGCCGAACAGCTTGCCTACCTAATTTATACCTCTGGTTCCACCGGAATCCCGAAAGGTGTAATGGTGACGCATCGAGCCGTGAATCGCTTAGTCTGTGCGACCAATTACATCCAGATCACCTCCAGCGATCGTGTGGCTCAGGTAGCCAACCTGACCTTTGATGCGGCGACCTTTGAAGTTTGGGGCGCATTACTGAATGGGGCACAACTGGTTGGGATAGCGAGAGAGACAACACTATCACCGACTGAGTTTGTCACCACATTACAGCAGCAGGAGATTAATATTCTATTCCTGACAACGGCTCTATTAAACCAAACTGTTAGTCAAATTCCCCATGCCTTTCGTACCCTCAAATACCTGTTGTTTGGCGGTGAACTGGTCAATGTTGAGCGAGTGAGAACGATCGTGCAACAGGGTAAGCCTCAGCATCTGATCCATGTCTATGGCCCAACGGAAAATACAACCTTTTCCACCTGGTATGAAGTAGAGGAGATTCCAGTCGAGGCAACCACAATTCCCATTGGGCAGGCAATTTCTAACACGCAGGTCTACTTATTAGATGACAATTTGAATCCAGTGCCAGCCGGGGTCATCGGTGAAATTTATTTAGGTGGAGATGGATTAGCAAAGGGATATTTACATCGATCGCAATTAACAGCAGAACGATTTATTGTCAATCCCTTTGAGGTCAAAGGAGAAGCCGATAGAAACCCCCATCACAAGTATCATCTTTACAAAACTGGCGATCGCGCCCTTTATCGATCGGATAGCAACCTGGAGTTTTTGGGACGAACGGATAATCAGATTAAGCTGCGGGGATTTCGAGTCGAGTTAGGCGAAATTGAAACCGCGATCGGGCAACATCCATCCGTCCAAACGGCGGTAGTCGTTATGCGGGAGATGAATGATGCCCCTACAGCCGCCCTGGGCGATCGGAAGTTAATTGCTTATATCGTGCCTCAAACATCAACTATTCCAACCGAGCGAGAGTTACGATCGTTTCTTAAACGCACATTACCTGACTATATGCTACCTGCGGCATTTGTGGCTTTAGAAACACTGCCACTCACCGCCAATGGTAAAGTCGATCAGCCAGCTTTACCACCCCCAAACTTCAATCTTCTTCCCCCAATCCATCCCCCGATCGCCCCAAGCACCTCCCTGGAAACCTACCTAGTCGAACTCTGGATCCAACTGCTCGGACGTAAACAGATTGGCATTCACGACAACTTCTTTGAACTGGGGGGTCATTCCCTCCTAGCCACTCAACTCGTCTCTCGCCTTCGCGATCGCTTTCAGGTCGAATTGCCGCTCCGGATGGTGTTTGAAACGCCCACGATCGGTGGACTCGCTCAGAGAATTGCAGATTTACTCAAGGATAGGGGGGATGGGGGAGATGGGGAAGATAGAGAAGATCAAGTAATACCAGACTCCCTCACCTCCTCCACCTCCCTCACCTCCTCCACCTCCCTCACCTCCTCCACCTCCCTCACCTCCCTCACCTCCTCCACCTCCCTCACCTCCTCCACCTCCCTCACCTCCACATCTACCTTCCCTCTCTCCTTTGCTCAACAACGATTGTGGTTCTTATATCAACTCGCACCTGACAATCCGTTTTACAATGTGCCTGCGGCGATTCGGTTAACGGGAAGGGTAGACCAAACGGCATTAGAGCGATCGTTTAACGAGATTGTGCGTCGTCATGCGACTCTGCGGACTACATTGACAACGCTGGATGGGCAGCCTGTTCAAGTAGTTCAATCCCATATCAACGTTGAGTTGCCCGTTGTGAATTTGACAACGGTTGCCGTGAGTGACCGCGATCGCGTCAGCCAGCAATTAGCAACGGCGGAAGCGCAACGTCCGTTTAATCTCACTACCGATGCCCTGTTGCGAGTCACATTGCTGCAATTTGATCCGACTGATGCGGTGCTATTGCTGACCCTGCACCATATTGTTGCCGATGGTTGGTCATTGGGAGTGCTAATTCGAGAACTGGCTGATTGCTACACCGCATTCATCGAAGGACGATCGCCCAACTTACCGCCATTACCACTCCAATACACCGATTTCGCGCAGTGGCAGCGCAACTGGCTCCAGGGAGAAGTATTAGAGCAGCAACTCACCTATTGGCGGCAGCAGTTACAGGATTTGCCAGTGTTACAGTTACCCAGCGATCGCCCGCGTCCGGCGGTGCAAACTTATCGAGGGGCAATCTATCCATTGCAACTTTCCCCTACCCTGACTCAGGCATTAGTGACATTCAGCCAGCAGTCAGGCACGTCTTTATTTATGACCCTGTTCGCGGCGTTTCAAACATTGTTGTACCGTTATACCGGACAGGAGGATATTGCGATCGGTTCCCCCATCGCCAACCGTCATCGCAGTGAAGTAGAAGGACTGATTGGCTTCTTTGTGAATAGCCTGGTCTTGCGATCGCGGCTATCTGGGGATCTGACGTTTCGCGAGTTACTGGAGCAGGTACGCCATGTCGCACTAGAGGCTTACGAGCATCAGGACTTACCGTTTGAGCAGTTGGTCGAATCACTGGATCCCGATCGTGATTTGAGCCATAATCCCCTATTCCAAGTTGCCTTTGCCCTGCAAAATGCTCCCATGCAGGCGTTAACCCTACCCGGATTAACCCTGGAACCCGTCCCATTAGAGTCCGGCAGTACCCGGTTTGATTTAGAAGTTCATCTTTGGGAGCCTGCCCACGGACTCCGCAGCCTGTGGCAATCTGAGGCAGGTTTGAGTGGGTTTATTTCCTACAGTACCGACTTGTTCGATCGGGAGCGGATTGGTCGCCTGGTAGGACATTTCCAAACCCTACTAGCTGGAATTGTGGCAAATCCCGATGCTTGCTTATCAGAGTTACCTTTGCTCACGAATGCAGAATATCAGCAGATGTCAGTGGACTGGAATCGATTGTCCCAGAGACAGATCAACCTTAAACGCTCCCTTGCTCCAGAAGTTGTAGGACAAGCAAGCCCCGATCGCGGCTTTGATCAAATTTTTGCAGATCATGTGAGATCGACTCCCGATGCGATCGCGATCGTTGCAGAACAGGGATCGCTAACGTATCAAGCATTAAACCAGTCCGCCGATCAATTAGCTCAAACATTACGCCAGATGGGAGTACAGCCCAATCAGTTCATTGGGTTATGCGTCGATCGGTCTGCCGAGATGGTGATTGGCATTCTGGGCATTCTCAAAGCGGGGGGAGTTTATGTCCCGCTTGATCCCAACTATCCTCGCGATCGGCTGCACTTCATGTTGAGCGATACGGCGATCGCAATTCTACTGACCCAATCCTGGTTAGTGGCATCCCTCCCCACCTCCCCCGCCCAGGTACTTTGTTTAGATCAACCCTTACCCGAAGATGCTTACTCCCTGCCAGACTCAGAAGAGTTAGAGAGTCCCGTCACAACGGATCAGCTTGCCTATGTGATCTATACGTCCGGTTCTACTGGCACTCCAAAAGGTGTCCTCCTCTCCCATCGGGGGTTAGGCAATGTGGTTGCCGCTCAGCAGCAGGTATTCTCCCTCTCTGCCCAGAGCCGCGTACTGCAATTTAGTTCGCTCAGCTTCGATGCGTCGATTTTTGAGATCGCTTTGGCATTAGGGTGTGGTGGCACGTTGTATATTCCACCCCCAGCCGCCCAACTCCCTGATATGGCACTGGTGCAATTTCTGCAAACCCACGCCATTACCCATGCGCTGCTGACTCCATCGGTGTTAGCGGTTCTACCCGCCGCCGCACTCCCAGCACTGAACGTGTTAATTACTGGGGGAGAAGCTTGCTCCAGCCAGGTACTCGATCGCTGGGCAGGCGATCGGCAATTCTTCAACGCCTATGGCCCCACCGAAACCACAATCTGGGCAACGATCGCCCAACTGGTTCCGGGCGATCATCCCCTCACGATCGGGCGACCGATTCTCAACACTCAAATTTACATTTTAGATCACCACTTCAATCCTGTTCCGATCGGCATCCCAGGTGAGATTTACATTGGGGGTATAGGAGTCGCTCGGGGGTATCTGAATCGTCCCGAGTTAACCGCCGAACGATTTATTGCCAATCCATTTAGGGTGAGTGAGGGAACAGACGAAAACCGTCACCCGTCCCGGCTCTACAAAACTGGTGATCGCGCCCAATATCGTAGCGATGGTACGATCGAATTTCTCGGTCGAGTTGATCATCAAATTAAACGGCGGGGATTTCGGGTCGAATTGGGTGAAATCGAAGCCACCCTTCAACAACATCCAGCCCTGCAAGAGGCGGCGGTGATCACAACGGGAGAAACCCACGATCTACGGCTGATTGCCTATTTCAGCCTCGATCGTCACTATGAGCAACACACTATTCGCCAATCCCTCGAACCGCAACACCTGCAACATTGGCAAACTCTCTATAACCAAACCTATCACTCTTCAAATCAGCCTACAACCGACGAGGTGGTAGAGAACGATGTCATTCCAGCCAGCCCATTTGATATCACCGGATGGCACAGCAGTTACACCGGAGAACCGATTCCATTAGCGCAAATGCAAGAATGGGTTAGCGATCGAGTCCAGCAAATTCTCGCCTTACAGCCCCAACGAGTGTTAGAAATTGGCTGTGGCACTGGCTTACTCCTATTTCAAATTGCGCCGCATTGCCAAACCTATGTAGGAACAGATTTTTCTACCGTTAGTTTAGAGTCGATTCAGCATCAACTATCGGCACTTAAACTATCCCATGTCGAGCTACAACAACGGATAGCAACTGATTTCGCGGGGGTAGCTCCCGCCTCCTTCGATGTGGTGATTCTAAATTCGATCGTGCAGTATTTTCCCAGCCAGGATTACCTGATGCAGGTATTGACCGGAGCGATGAATACTCTTACTCCGGGAGGGGTTTTATTCATTGGCGATGTCCGCAGTTTACCGCTACTGACTGCCTTCCATAGTTGGGTCAAACTCAGTCAGGCAGAGGCAGGCATGGAGCGCACTCAACTTCAGCCGCAGGTTGCCCGATCGCAATTTGAGGAACCCGAACTGGCAATCGATCCCGCTTTTTTTCAGGCGCTGCGCGATCGGTTTCCGCAAATTCGGCAGGTCAAAATTCGGTTATCACGGGGTCGCAGCCAGAATGAAATGACCCAATTTCGCTATAACGTGCTGCTACAGACTGAACCTGCAACACCGGATCACTTTCTATCACCACAAACGACAACTCAGCCGACATCAGAAACTCATACAACTTACTATCACGATTGGCAACAACATCCGATCACTATACCTGAAGTCAAAAACTATCTAATCGAACAGTCACCCGATCGACTAATCATTACCCATGTCACCAATAGTCGAGTTCAGGCGGCAGTTAAGACAGCAGCCTGGTTAGATCACGAAACTACCCCTAAAACGGTTGGGCAGATGCGCGAACGCTTACAGAATCAGGCTGAATCCGCGATCGATCCGCAAGATTGGTGGGATCTGGAAACCATCCTGCCTTACACGGTGGAGATTAGCTGGTCAACGCCAACGCATACCGGGAACTATGATGTCCAGTTAATTCGACAGGAGGTAGCGGCGATCGCTGATTTGGCGATATCTCATCCCTTCGATCAACGTTGGCATCACTATACAAACAATCCATTACAAGCAGCCTGCGCTCGGCAACTGATTCCAGAACTGCGGCGATATCTCCAACAACGTTTACCGGACTATATGCTGCCCTCTACCTTTGTGCCGTTAGCAACATTACCGCTCACCGTCAGTGGCAAGATCGATCGCCTGCACCTGACCGCTCAAGCAGACCGTGACTTAACCCTGCATGAGCCAGCCTCTCACTCTGTCGCAACGCCATTAACCTCTACAGAAACCACATTAGCGGAAATTTGGCGAGACTTATTGCGATTGCCGCAAATTAATCTCCACGACAACTTTTTTGAGTTAGGCGGACACTCGTTATTAGCCACCCAAATGACTTCGCGGGTGCGGGATAGCTTTGGGCTGGAACTACCGCTAAAAGAGGTCTTTGCGGCTCCAACGATCGCCCAACTGGCTCCGATTTTAGACACCTTAATTCACACGACTTCTATTCCAACAGTGCCCCCACTGATCCAGTTAGAGCGATCGACCTACCAGCGTCAACGCTTACAGTTAGCCAACGGTGAGACTCAAATTCTTCCTGCTGAAAGCTCAGGATGGGATCAGCATCAGCCGCCATCTGAGCAATCTGTAACCGCTGCCCGATCGCCGCTGGTGCCATTAACGCTGGGCAGCCATCAACCGCCATTCTTCTGTGTTCATCCCATGTTTGGAGTTGTATTTCCTTACCTGGAATTGGCGCATCATTTAGGCGACGATCGTAGTTTCTATGGGCTGCAACCGTTGGGTTTAGATGGCAAAGCTCCTCCCCTGAACCGTATGGACGCGATCGCCGCGTACTACATTCGAGCGATTCAATCGCTGCAACCATCCGGCCCTTACCTGCTCGGCGGCTGGTCATTTGGGG
Source organism: Pantanalinema rosaneae CENA516 (assembly GCF_050753385.1). NCBI lineage: Bacteria > Bacillati > Cyanobacteriota > Cyanophyceae > Leptolyngbyales > Leptolyngbyaceae > Pantanalinema > Pantanalinema rosaneae. The sequence continues at coordinate 195,004 of NZ_JBLZFZ010000002.1, read as the reverse complement.
GGCTAGTTGCCTTTGAAATGGCACAACAACTGACTCAGGCAGGCGAACAGGTGGCACTCCTGGCAATTCTGGATACGCCTGCACCTTGTCATCCCCGATCGTTCTGTCAAAGCCTCAAGTTTCTATTGGGCACTGCCCTCTGGTCTACGTTACCCTTTCTCTGGGACTATAGTTCGCTTGCCAGTCAGCGGCTGCGACTCCGATATCCCTGGTTGGGGCGCTGGCAGTGGTCTGCGATTGGGCGGTTGATTTCGGCAGAATCGCGATTGCAGTTATTGGATGAATCAGCCGTTCAATCCATATTGCCGATCGTGTATGCCAACAGTCAGGCAACCTATCGCTATACTCCCAAACCCTACCCCGATCGGCTGACATTATTTAAAGCGGCGGAACAGCCCGAAGCAAATGAAGCAGATTCAACTCTAGGCTGGAGTGCCCTGGCGAGTGATATCACAGTACATCAAGTTCCGGGGAATCATCTCTCATTGCTGAAACAACCCCATGTGCAAACCCTGGCACAAATCCTGGGGCACTATTTAGCCTAGTGAGCCAAATCACTCGTCCTACAGTAACCCCCGATAACGAATAAATACCAGAATTGCTGCCCATGACCCCAGGGCAACTTTAATTGCCACCAGAATATTGAGAATCGGCACAATCCCGCCACTGATCAAATCACCAACCTCACCTCGGGGTAGTTCAAACCCTGCCAGGGTAATCACCGACAGGACAATGAAGATCAGCACCGACACTTTCTCCCAGGTTGCGGCCCGCCAGCGTCGGTAAATTGCCTCCATCCACTCGGAGGATGAAGTAATTGCCACCAACCCGATCGCAGTGCCCCCTGCTACTCCCGCCGCAAATCCACCGCCCGGACTCAGATGCCCCCGAATGGCCAGTTCGACCCCAACGATCGCGGCGATCGTGGCTCCCAACTGTGCCAGGACGATCGAAGGTTGGTCAGTAAAGCGATAGACCGTGGGAAAAGGTTGCTCGTTTGCCAGCAAAAATTGGGCACCCATAATCGCGATCGTAAAGACAATCACCTCAAAAATCGTGTCATATAATCGATTTCTAAAAATAATTCCCGACACGGCATTGGGCACACCACTATCCTGCACCACTGCCTCGACGATCGAGAGATCAGCAGATTCGGCAGTCAGATTCGGCATCAGTAAGAATTTAATGAATAGAATGATGCCAGCAGCAATGTAGAGCCATTTCATTAATGTTTCTCTCCGGCAGACGAGACGGCGACATAGGTCAGGCTAGTGGCAGGTGAAGTCAGTTCAGCTTCTAGAATGTCGTACAGACGACGAACGCGAACGGCCGTGTAATAGGGTGGCTCAGAGAGAGTAGAGTCAGGAGCCAATGGCTGCGATCGCGGGATACAGGTAAGATGCACTGCTTTATCCAGTAAAGCCTCCTGTAAGGACTCCGGATCAGGATAGGGCAACAGTTCCAGGCGCAGATGGTACTTGCGGGCAACGGTGCGGAAATCAGCAATCAGTCCAGTGCAGGGATGGGCAGCATCTGCCTCACTCCAGTTATCTTTCAGCACTCCAATCCGCATCACTAAGGACGATCGCACCGCTACAGCATACAGTGTGATTGCCAGCATTGTGCCGACCAGGGCTTCAGTTAAGGCAACATCCGCCGCCCCCAACACTACATATACCAGGGCTGCCACCGCGCCCAAAATCCCACGCACCACCAGAGCGCTGTAGGGATTTGCCTGGATGATCAGCATCAATGCCGACAGAGGTAATAGGGCAACAATCACATATAGGTAGCTATCGTCCATCCTTGCCTCCCTGACTAGAGCAGTATGCCAGCACATAGCCCAACACGGTATTCCAGATGGCTAGGGAAATCAGGGCAAGCACGAGTAATGACCATTCACTAGGAATTTGTAGGAGCAGTCCCACGATAATGCTCATTGAACCGAGGGTATCGGCAACCGAAAGGCTATGCAGTTTGAATAAGACCGATCGCTGACCGAGCAGGGGCAACGTACCCCAAAACCAAAATAGGATACCCAAACCAATACAGCTATAACTGAGGATGTTGATCATACTTCATTCATGCGTCTAATCACATGCGCCAGCAACATTAATCCCGCATTACCTACACTCAGGATAATCACTCCAACCACACCAATCATCCAATCATCCCGCAGTACAGAGACAATCAAAATCATCACCGATGTCTTCGTAGCGATACTGGCAAACGCTAACATTTTCTGCCAAATATCCTCATCTTGCCACGCCTCATACATGGGAATTAGCAACGCTAAAATCATCGCAATTAGCATGACATTCATCATGATTCCATCATCCCCTGTTCATTGCCTCCTCTGAGTCGTTTCCGTCTCGTCACCCGATGCACCTCATACCACCCCGCTTCGTGGTATTTCAAGACGATCGTCTTAGGCGTAAAGGTAATCAGAAAGATATCGAGAAACACTAATCCAGGCGATCGTCGGGGCTTGACCCGTTCCATTACGATATCTTCGTGGGTATGGGGACGAACGATCAGTTCCACTGCCTCCAGATAGGCTTGGGGAATTGCCACAATAATTTCCCACAATACCCGTAACCAGTCCTTTAAAGCCCCGGGAGTGATCCGACAGCCCGGTAATAGTAGCGCCACACAAATTCCCATGATGATATTGGGTACGCTCAAATTAGCGGTTAGCAAAAACCAGATGACCAGTCGGAGGATGAGATTCAGATATCCAATCATGCCATCACCATCCCCAAGAGTAAAAGTAACATCAGGCTCATGACCCCAATTAAATGATCAAATTGCTCCAGCAGTCGGGGCAGTTTAATCATCGTATGCCGAGAGAGCAACCAGTAGACTAACCAACCCAGGGCGATCGTGGCTAACGGTTTGACAATATTCGCCAGGGTGTATGCCTCGTAATACGCCACATTTGCCAAGAATAGCCCCCCAATCAACAGCACGATCGCCGCCCAAAAACTCGGTGTGACTTCTGCTTTACCATGATGTTCATGGGGTAAGAAAATCAATTTCGCAAAGGAGATCGCTGTTCCTAGAGCAGCAATATTCATGCCAATCACCTGCCAGGGTAACAAACTCTTCATCGTCAACACCTTTGCCCCAAAGCCAGAGAGTAGGGGAAACCCAGAGATCGAGAAGCTGGCGATCACCAGGGCAATCCAGACGGGTGTATGAATCGGTTGATGTTGTAACTCCTTCAAGTTGCGGCTAGGTAACACTCCAGCCGTGAGAAATAACGCCGCTTTGACTAATCCGTGAGTCAGGGCATAGAAGCCGCCCACTTCTGGCGCTGCCAGAATAAAGCCTAACTGGGACACGGTATGAAATGCCAACATACGCTTCGTATCCTTCTCGAAGACCGCATAGGCAACCCCCAGCACCGCCGTTCCAACCCCAAAAATCCGAATCAGAGGGTCAAATTCTCCAACTAACAGGGCACAGCGAACTAGAGGCAATACTCCAGCTTTCACCACCACCCCGGACAACATTGCCGATACTGGTGTTTCTGACTCAGAGTGGGTTAAGGGCAACCACAAACCGGAGACAAAGATGCCTCCTTTCACCAAAAGCCCCAAAAAGATCAGTGCCAGGGCTTCAGGAGGGGACTGGCGGATACCCACAAACGCGAAGGAGTGATTCGCCTGATAGACCAGAACAGTACCTACCAAATAGAACAGCATGGCAACGTTGCTGACAAAGAGATAGCGCAAACCCACCCAGATCGAGCGATCGGTGCGCGGGTAGGCAATCAACAGAAACGCCGCAATACTAATCACCTCTAGTGCCACATACAGACTCATAAAATCGGTACAGGCAAAGGCAGCATTTACACTTCCATGCAAAATAATGGTTTGCATGTAAAAGAAAGCGGTCTTATTACTGCGCCAACAGTAAAGGATCACCGCCATTGTCACCAGGGCATTCGTCAGGATGAAAAAGCCACTTAAGGGATCGAGCAGTAAGGTGACACCAAATCGATCCAACAATTGTAGATGCAGTGGGGGCTGAGTAAAGAGCAACAGGGCATAACCTACTGACACCGTTGCCACACCTAACGAGAGCAGGCGAGCCAGGGAGGGCAGTAAGTAACCCAGAAAACCAGCTAGAAACGGTAGAGCAATCCAAATTAGCGTCAAGTTACTACTCATGGCGCTTGATTCCGCTCAATCTCCTGGGTCTCCAACGTTGGATTATCCCGCGCCAGTTTCATCACTCCGACTAACATTAAGGCTTGAATGGAAAAGCCAATGACGATCGCTGTTAAGATGACTGCTTGCGGCACTGGATCTGCGTAGTTCCCTTGATTCGCTTCCGAAAGAATCGGCGTGAATAGTCCATCCCGCGAGGCAATCAGCACGTAATAGGCAATCACTCCCGTACTCATTACATCCATAGAAATAATTTTCATTACCAGATTTTTTTTGAAAATAATGCCAAAAAATCCACATAATATCGTGGCAAACACACAGGCTTCTAACATAGGAATAGGTAGAGGATGGGGCAGATCAGGCGGTGGGGAACCAGCCCCCACTCACCTACTGGCGAATCTAAACTTCACTCACGGCGGCGGTTGATTCCAGCGCCGGTTCTCCACTGGCAGGTGGTTCTTCGGATTGTCCGAAGGCAACCCGCAGGAAGGGTGGAGCCAAAAAGGTGGTGAGAATCACCATGATAATAATGGCAGCTTCCAACGGCTTACTCAACACGCCACTCGCTGAACCAATGCCAGCAAACACCAAACCAACCTCGCCCCGAGGAATCATGCCCACCCCGATCGCCAGCCGATTAATGCCCGGTTGACCAAAAACTGCCCAGCCTGTCACCACTTTGCCAACGATCGCGATCGCAATCAGGAACACGGCAATCACTAAACCAGCCCGGTTTTCCGGTACTGCCGGATTCAACACACTTAAATCGGCTCTAGCTCCTACGGTGACAAAAAAGATTGGGACTAGCAGATCGGCGATCGGTTTGACTAATTCATCCAATTCATTGCGGGCATCGGTTTCATCCAAGACTAAACCAGCCGCAAACGCTCCCAAAATGGCTTCCAGATGAATGGCATTGCCTAAAAACGCCATGAAAAAGGCAAAACTAAAGGCGGGAATGACGATATTGCCCCGAGTCTTTAGTTTTTCTACAATCGCGACAAATGTTTTGTTAAAGATGCCGCCTAATAGAATCGACCCGATCAGGAAGGCTGTAGCACTAACAATCAAGTAAATGACATTCGTAACATCGATTTCACCCGTTTTGGCTAAACTGGCAACCACTGCCAACACAATAATCCCCAGGACATCATCAATCACCGCCGCCCCGACAATGATTTGACCCTCCTTCGATTTCAGCCGTCCCAGTTCAGACAGCACTTTGGAGGTAATGCCAATACTGGTAGCGGTCAGGGCGGCTCCAGCAAAAATCGCCGGAATGGCGGGCACATGAAATAGCATCATCAACCCCACTGTCCCTGCCGTGAAGGGAACAACCACCCCAACACAGGCCACGATCGTCGCTTGATAGCCGACTTGTTTGAGTTGACGTAAATCTGACTCTAAGCCAATTTCAAACAGCAGAATGATCACACCTAGCTCTGCCAGGACTGAAACCACTTCACTTTGAGATTGGAAAACACTGGTTAATGCCTCAGGGGTGAGTCCATTAATCCATTGCAATACAGTCATGATCACTGAATCAGTGGCTGGTAGTCCACTTTCAGGAAACACCACCAGATGCAACGCCGACACCCCAACAATTACCCCAGCCACCAGTTCTCCTAAAACCGGGGGAAAATCTAAGCGCCTAGAGATCTCAGCCCCGACTTTACTCGCCAGGTAAATCACGACCAGGCTCAAAAGTACGCCAGTCAGGACGATCGGAGCATTTTCTGCCTCAGCCGTTGCCAGAAGAGGGGGAGCCAGCAAGGATAGTTGAGAGAATGAATGGGTAATCGTAGATAGATCAAGCATGGATCAGGTTTTCTGTGAGAACAGGAACAAACGGGAGTGAAATTATCAGGGCACCAGACGGTATCAGTGCCCCAACTCAGAGGACAGCTTAGGCTTGAACTGGGGCAGTTTTGTCATACACATGATCTACCGCATGCCGCAGAGCGTCGGTGCGATCGTCCATCATGTGTTCAGCCGTAATCAAATCAAACAAGCCTAGCCGCTCCAACCGACTTTGGATTTTTGAACTGGCACCAACCAGATAAATTTGCAGTCCTTTGTCATACGCATCTCGAATCGCATTTTCGATCGTCAGAGAAGCCGTGACACCTAACAACGGCACATCACTTAAATCGAGTACCAGGGCATCGGCATCCTTCATGGCATTATGTTCCCGAGCGATCGCCTTCGATAGTCCAAAGATCATCGGTCCACTCAGGTAAAACAGCAACACACGCCCGTTGCCTTTATCCAGCAGGTATTTGTCTTCATCGCTTAAGCGGACATCATCATCCGTATCCGTAATCAGCTTGACTTCCTGAGCTTGCAGGTTGCTTAACCGCTCGATCGTCAGGATGTTAGCAATGAAGACTCCCACCCCTACTGCCACAATCAAATCAACAAAGACCGTCAGCAACAGCACCCCATACATAATCAGGGAACCTTTGAGCGAGACTTTGTGCGATCGCTTCAAGAAACTCCAGTCCAGAATATCAATCCCGACTTTGAGAGCAATCCCTGCCAGCACTGCCATCGGAATCGGTTGAGTATAACGGGCAGCACCCAGCACCACAACTAACAAAATGAGCGCCCGAGAGATGCCAGAAACGGCTGAGGTTGCCCCCGTTTGAATATTCACCACCGTTCCCATCGTGGCACCCGCACCCGGTAAACCACCGCAGATGCCTGAGATGATATTGCCAACACCCTGACCAATTAATTCCTTATCCGACTTATGTTCAGTCCGGGTCAGGCTATCCGCGATCACCGCCGTCAGCAGGGTATCAATGCACCCTAACATCCCCAGCATCACACCATCCACAAACATCGTGGTTAACTGACCCGCCGTAAAAGTGGGTAGACGAAACTGGGGCAGACCCACGGGAATGTCACCCAGATCCCCAATACGACGAATATCGGCATCACCGAAAAGGGTCAGAGAGATCACAGTCCCTACAATCAATGCCAGCAATTGAGGAGGAACGACGCGCTTCGCCTGCTTCGGCATCAAGAAAATGATCGCCAGGGTGACAGCGCCCAGAATCACCTCGGGTGGATTGGCTTTAGTCAGCAGATCGGGAATCGCTAACACGGTACCCAACACACCACCTTTCGGAGCCGCCTGTCCCAAAAAGGGAGCAATTTGCAGAATGATCAGAATTACGCCAATCCCCGACATAAAGCCTGAGATGACGCTATAGGGCATCAGGGTGATGTACTTGCCCAACTTGAAAATGCCGAAGATGATTTGAAATAGCCCTGCCAGCATCACCACGGTAAATGCCATTGCCAAGCCGTTTTCCGGGTTAGCAGCAGTCAGACCAGCGACGATCGCAGTCATCACTACCGTCATCGGTCCGGTTGGCTCCGAGATTAGCGTTGGGGTACCGCCAAACAGAGCCGCAAAGAAACCGACACAAACCGCCCCATACAGTCCAGCAATAGGACCTGCCCCCGAGGCAACGCCGAAGGCAAGGGCAAGCGGTAAGGAAACGATCGCGGCAGTGACTCCACCAAAGATATCGCCCCGCAGATTATTAAACCGAATCTGATTGGTAATTGCCATTAATGTGAATGAAGTAAACGACTAAAAAATGGAGCATACCCAAGCATAGAATTAGCCAGAGATTGACTGAGCCAAGGCATACAGCCAACCATCCAAATAATTCTTGTTCTCGGTAGAGATAATCCGTTAGTGCAGCCTGGAATGACTACACAACAACCTTGATACGGTGTCTAGGGAAGGTATCTGCACAACAATTGTGCGGGGTTGCACAAGCAGGGTACGCTCCCAAACAGCCTGACCATAATTCCTTAAAATGCTAAATTGTTTAAAAGCAATTGATACAGGCGGTTACTTCCTTAAGTTACTATAAAGTTATCGCCAAAACTTGCGAGAACATCATTCCTGCCATTGAAAGTTCTTTGCTATTCGATAGACGTTTTATATAGTGGGAAAATTCGCTTCATCTCCCCAACAAAATTTATTCGCATAGCGGGTGTCGTCACCCATCTCCCCTAAGATCTTAGATGACGCTCGGTTGAAGCATAATGTCCGATTCTACTCCGTCCAAACATCGTCAATCCAGCACCACTACTCACACGTTATCGCTACCCAATGGGGACGTGCAGTACACAGCGATCGCCGCATGGCAACCTTTGTATGAGCGTGAGAAAGCGATCGCGGAGATCTTTCATGTCGCGTATCTGGTGGAGCATCAAGCGTCTACGCCCCGCCCCCTCACCTTCGTGTTTAATGGGGGGCCCGGTGCCGCCTCGGCGTATTTACACATGGGTGCCCTCGGGCCCCAACGGATTGTCTTTGGTGCTCAGGGAACCTTGCCTCGCCCGCCCGTCCAACTGGTCGATAACCTGGAAAGTTGGCTGAGTTTCACCGATTTGGTGTTTGTTGATCCGGTAGGCACAGGGTTCAGTCGGGCAGTGCCAGCCGAAAAGGAGCCGACGAAAGCGGAGGAGAAACCGAAAGCGGAGCCACCAGAGGATAAGGAGACAGAATTCTGGGAAGTAGAACAGGACTTAAAGGCACTGGCTGAATTTATTCAAGCGTTTCTCTCTAAGCACAATCGCTGGTTGTCGCCAATTTTCATTGCGGGGGAGAGTTATGGTGGGTTCCGGGTCGCGAAGTTAGCGCGTCAACTCCAACAGAACTTTGGCGTCGGGCTATCGGGGGCAATCCTGATTTCACCCGCATTAGAGTTCAGTTTATTAGAAGGTACGGATTACAACCTGACTTCCTGGGCAACGGTTCTGCCCTCCATGGCGATCGCGGCAGTTCATCATCACCGGGCACAACTGGTAGGCGACTCCTGGCAAACCCATTTGGCGGCGGTAGAATTATTCGCTCGTAGAACTTTAATTCCTTTATTGGCGATGGGAGATGCTTTATCCAGTGAGGAACGGCAGCAGACCTATCAACAGCTTGCCGACTGGCTGGGTCTACCTGTAGCCTTAGTGGCTCGACAGGCGGGGCGAATTGGGATTGATGTGTTTGCCAGAGAATTGCTGCGCGACCAGCAACGGATTGTGGGATTGTATGATGCTTCGATTACCGCGATCGATCCCTTCCCCGATCGACCGCTTTACGAAGGCACTGACCCGACCTTAGATGGTTTAGATCGGTTATTCACAGGAGCGATCAATAGTCATTTACGGGGCACGTTAGCCGTTGAAACAGACTTAACTTACCATTTGATCAATTTCGATACATTCAAAGCCTGGAAATTTGAACTTAAAGGTGGGTTAAAACAAGGCTTTATTGGGGCTGTAGATGATCTCCGGATTGGCATGACGCTAAATCCCTATATGCAGGTTTATATCACCCACGGCTTATTTGATCTGGTCACACCCTACTTTGCCTCCAGTCATCTGGCGGATCTAATGAAGCTCGATTCGGAGGTTCGCCCCAATTTAACGATCACACATTTTCAGGGTGGACACATGTTCTATACCTGGGATACGTCTCGGCAAGCCTGGTTTGCTGAAATGACCCAGTTTTATCAACGCGCGATCGCCTGATATCTGTTCACCATCATGCCGCTAGTGGTGATGATGAAATGAGCATCTTGATGACAACTTATTATCACTATATGGTAATATAGTTTTATAACGAATCAAAATGTTAACTGACTCGTTCCCTCAACATACTTTTGCTGGACTACACAGGAACTCTCAGATGAATCTCTTTGGCTTCAACCAACCTCAAGCTCCGGAAACCGGCAGCCTACAAAGCATTGATGCTCATACCTTAAAGCAGTGGTTAGAGCAGGACGCGGTGACGCTCGTTGACGTGCGGGAGCCGGGTGAATACGCCAGTGGCTATATCCCTGGAGCCACGCTGGTCTCCCTGTCCAGGTTTGATGCCGACAAAATTCCTCAGACCCCTAACCGAAAAATTGTCCTGTATTGCCGTTCTGGACAGCGATCGACGATGGCAGCTTACCGGTTATTCAGTCAGGGATATCAAGAGGTCGCCCATTTAGACAATGGGATTGGAAGTTGGGTCAGAGCCGGATATCCGATTCAAGCCTGATTGGAAATGTCAGGCATCTCTACTCACTAACCATCCATCCAGCTACAGTTAGGAGCGGGGATTTATCAAAGTGTAATTCTTGGCGTAGGGGCGTGGCATTGGGTAAAAAGTCTTTGCGATCGCCTCAGAAGCCTTTGTCATAGCTGGCTTCCCGCAGGGTATGCCGCGCCCGTACAGGTAAAGGGTTAAAGTTGTTCAAGTTATTTCCTTCCCGTTCCTTAATCCTGAAGTTTAGACTAATTCAAAAAACACCCCATATTTAGGAGGGGCGAACGACCGTTCGCCCTTACATATAGCGGAAAATTGCATTTAGTCTAAAGTCGAGTTTAATCGGTTAATCGACCGATCGCACAATTACGCGATCGGTCGATTAACTTAAAATTGCCAGGTTAAACATCCCTAGCCACTACACCCACAGGGCTCTGCCTGATCGTGGTCGGCATCATGGGTATGAGTATGTCCATGCTCTTCCGGCATTCCGGTGACCAGCGAGCCAACCAAATAAGCCGCTACAGCAGCATCCGGGTCAGTTTCAGGAGTGACGATCGGTTGGATTCCTTTGGACGCTAAACGACGAGCCAATCCACTGCCCATACTGCCACTAATTAGCACCTGCACATCATCTAAGGGATGCGGATCGGTGGCAGAGGTTGCATGAAAGCTCTGATCTTTAGTCAACTGTAACAACTGCTTAGTTTGCACTTCTGGCAGGTCAAGTTCATAAACCCAGAATTGTAGGCAGTGCCCAGCATGTCCCGTGATATCTGTTTGGTTGTGACTCGAAACAGCAATTTTCATTGGCAAAATTCCCAATTCGTTAAGGAAATGGAGTCACTGAACAAGTGAGGCGACTACGTCATGGGTCAGACTCTTGATCATCTCGACACCCACCAGGATGATCCCCATATAGGGTTCCATGGTTGTTCAGCGGACTTTCTCCTTAATATAACCGAATAGCTATAAAGCGGCAAAGAGATTTTCAAGTAAGGATGTTGCTGAGTTGAGTGACTGTTTGGCATAGATTAGGTGAGGGGGGCTAATAACCAACTAAACTTGCCCACACCGAAGCTAAAATAAAGGCCGATCGCGGCAATAAACACCACCACAAATGTCACCATAATCAGATAATCAGTGCGGGTCAAAATCGACTCATGCAAGTACGTGCGCTGAGAACTACCCGAAAACGCTTTGGATTGCAAGACAACTTCTAACTTTTGTGACTTTGCCAGCGCATTGAGGATCAGTGGCACTCCGATCGTGGCGTAGATCCGTCCGCGTTTGAACCAATTTAATTTTTGAAAGTTCAATCCCCGTAAGCGTTGGGCAGCAATGATCGACTGTACCTCTTCCATCAGCAGAGGGACAAACCGTAAGGTAGACGTGAAAATAAATAGAATTTTGTAAGGAATGCGGGCTTGCACCAGGCTAACGGTAATTTGATTGACATCAGTGGTAAAGATCCCTAATGGAATCACCAGCACCATCGTTAATGTTTTAAATACAATATTCAGACCATATAAAACTCCTTCCAGCGTCATGGTTGCTCCACCAATCAGCCACCAATTCATTGGCAAAGTTAGCATCGGGGTCAACTCCGTCTTTGCCATTAACGATTGCACCTGAGTCACATTAAAAAAGCCCATACTCAGGATTAGAAACAGGTAAAACGGCAGCATAAATTTCAAAATTACTGCCAGATAGTTCAGTCTGACTCCCGCGAACACACAGGCGATCGCGACACTCATTGTTAACAGCCCCCCCGCGATCGGGCTTTCCCAAAGAAATGCAATCAGGGTAACGACGACAATGATGATAAACTTTGTCCGAAAGTCTAAGCGAGTAAAGATTGAGTCGTATTTGACCGTCTGAAACTTCAAGCTTGCCATAATCAGGTTGCCCTCTAAGGATTGGGGGTGTATAAACTAGCCACTTCCTGTGGTGTGACTAACGGATAGGCTTGGTGAACCAGGTGACCGAGATGTTGGGCAAGCAGGACAGACTGCGGCGGCACCAAATAAGTAGACTGAAGCAACTGAGTTTGATGATAAGCCTGACGCAATGGTACATCTAACAAAATTGTGCCCTGTCCCATCACAATGACTCGTTGGGCATAATTTGGCATCAAATACAGGTGATGCGTAATCACAATCACTGTTTTGCCCATTTGGTGCAACTGACGGGTAACATCCAGAATCGAGCAGGCACCCTGAAAATCCTGCCCGATCGTCGGTTCATCAAAAATGACAATATCGGGATTCATTGCCAGCAGGGCGGCGATCACAATCCGAGCCCGTTCACCTTTCGGTAAGGATAGAGGATGAGCCTCTCGGTGATGCCACAATTGCATGGCTTTGAGACTCTTCATCGTCTCTTCTTTAATCTCATTTGGAGCATAGCCCAGGTAGGGCAGCGCAAAGGCAACCTCCTGTTCAACCGTAGTGCTAAAGATTTGATTATCTGGATTTTGAGCTAGATAGCCGATCGATCGCGCTAAGTCACTGACGGATAACTCTCGGGTATCGCGATCGCGCACCCGCACAACTCCCTGAGTAGGTTGCAACAGATTCAAGAAATGTTTGACAAGGGTACTCTTACCCGCCCCATTCTGCCCAATGATTAACACATACTCGCCCGGGTGAATATCCAATGACACCTGATGGAGTGCCTGTGTACCCCCCTGATAAATGTGAGTCAGGTTTTGGACGGATAGAATGGGCGGCTGATCAGGAGGAACTGAAGGCGGAAATTGCGGCGGTGGGGCAATCTGGCTGATGGGTTGTAAATCCGGTAGGGCAGCGATGCCCGTTGCCAATGTGACTGGAATAGTTGCAGGCGTAATGCCTCGTTGGCGAATCTGCTCAAAGGTTTGGCTGACCTCGGGCGATCGCAGTTGGTAGGTTTCGAGCAATTCCACCTGGGCATAGATTTCCTGCGGAGTGCCGACAGCAATCAAGCGACCTTGAGCCATTAAGGCAATGCGATCGGCATATTCCGCTAATTCTTCGGCGGCATGGGATACCATCACAATCGTGACACCCAATGCCTGCAATTTTTGGACAGTCGCAAAGACTTCCTGAGTCCCGATCGGATCAAGTTGGGAGGTGGGTTCATCCAGAATCAGCAGATCCGGTTGGATTGCCAGGGCTGTCGCGATCGCCAGTCGTTGTTTTTGTCCCCCTGATAATTCCTCTGGACTTTTTTGCTCGAATCCTTGTAACCGAACGGCAGCTAAAACGCGGGGGATGCGATCGAGAATGGTGGCACGCGGGACACAGAGATTTTCCAACGGAAACGCAATCTCATTTTCCACCGAGGTACTGGTGAGTTGGATCTCCGGGTCTTCAAACACCGTCCCCACATGACGGGCTAATTGGCTGACCGGATGTTCCAGCGTATCCATGCCAGCTACCGTAATGCGCCCAAAAAATCGCCCGCCATAAAATTGGGGAACAATCCCATTTAAGGCCAGACAGAGGGTGGTTTTTCCGGCTCCCGTCGGCCCAATAATGCCCAAGAATTCTCCCCGTCGGATGGTCAAAGAAATATCCCTGAGCACAGGTTCAGCAGATCCTGGATAGAGATAGGACACCTGATCCAGGTTAGCAATAACATCCATAACTACTTGGGAATGGAAACTAAATAACTCGGCACTTTTCTGTACGGGCGCAGCATTTGGCAGAGATTTCTGGGTTAATAGTCAGGAATTTTTACCGGATGCCACACCCCTACGCAAAATCACACCTTAATCAATCTGCAATCCTTAGTAAAGGGCTTGCTTGGGCTTGACTAGATTAATTGCCCGTAAACCAGAAATCACTCCTGTGCCAATCACCGTACCGGCAACAGAACGGATCACATTTTCCACTGGAATGATCGGAATCAGGGTAATCCAGATTTCTTGGGGCCAGTTGAGAATCAGGTAGGCAATGCTGGCGGCACTTAAATGCCCAACGCCAGAAATCGTCCAGGTGCCCATAAATAGCCCGATCGCCACCAAACCTACATTCGTACTACCGATCCAGCGAGCAAATAATTGACGAGTGGGCAACGCAAACAACAACAGCCCCGACCAATCGACAAAGGAACCCAGGATGAAATTATTTAGGGTAATGCCATTGCGGACGATCGCTTGATAGCCATACAAACAAAACTGGAGGATAAACAAAATTGTCAGCCCCAGATACCAATATCTCCGCCCATTTCGAGCCACCATCGTCCCGGCAGCAAAGCTAATCAGCATGGCAATGCCCACGGTCAACGCTGGGATTCCGGCGGTATACGGAGCAAAGAACACCCCAATTAATGTGCCAATCCCACTCGCCAGGGCACCCGCGATCGGTCCCAACAGCCACCCCAGTAAGGGTAGGATACTCTGGCTCAGGGGCATACCGCCGCCGACTGCCAGCACCACAGAGAACGGAATAAATGACAGGGCAGTTACTACCGCTGCCAACACAATGAGATAAGCGATCGGAGCCCCGTCAACTGACGCTCCACTCACGGTTTGAAACTGGCGTTCTTCCCCGGATGGAGGTAAATTTTGTTCCATAGGTAGCCTAGCCCAATCTAAACTAAGATCATAATAAAAATAACTCTAATATTGCAGTGCAACCTAGGAAATCAGTCAGTTTTACAGTTTGACATTAACTCAGATCGATTAAATAATCATAAAATTTTAAGGACTGATCGAATAGTTAAACTTTAGTAAAGTATTTCAACTTTAGTCAGCCTCTCGGTCGCATCAAATTAAAATTACCATACATAAATGTCATTTCACTACACCATCTCTGAATCCGTTGCTGATCTGATGAAAAGGGCGATCGTAAATCTGAAAACCTGTCTCCCTGGAAAGGATCGTGAGGAAGGTATGATCATGACAGACCTTATGATATATTATCGCATGTTTATAATACCCAACTGATTATTAATCATCACCCTATATCTTTTTAGCGAAACGGTATGAGGGTGGTGGTAAGCCAATTTTTTTGCTAAACAAGCTACTGATGGCGAATAGAAACGCTGCATGTGAGAACTGACGATATGCAAAATAGAGTATTCAGTCCAGAACAAGTCTCAGAGCAGCAACTATTCATGCTTGGGCAACTGTTAGCTCACAGTACCAAGTCAAAACAAGCTATCACTTCCTTAAAGGAAGCCGAGTTTAAGGTTTTTTCTCAATGGGGTGATGATGGAATTATTCAATGGTTAGTGAATCACCTTGAGTTTCCTCATGAAACATTTATCGAATTTGGGGTTGAGAACTATAGAGAATCGAATACCCGGTTCTTAATGATGAATCATAATTGGTCAGGACTAGTGATGGATGGTTCAGAAGCGAACGTATCAGAAATCACTAATTCTGAATACTTTTGGAGATACGATTTAACCGCAAAAGCGATCTTTATCCATCGTGATAATATTAATGAGCTTTTATTAGCTTCTGGCTTCGATCAAGAGGTGGGAATTCTTCATATTGATTTGGACGGCAACGATTATTGGATCTGGCAAGAGATCACAGTGATCTCACCGATCGTTGTGATCCTGGAATACAACAGTGTTTTTGGTGTTGAAAGAGCCATAACCGTTCCCTACGATCAAAATTTCTATCGCACAACTGCCCACTATAGTAATTTATATTTCGGTGCATCTCTCCCTGCACTGCACCAACTGTCTCAGAAAAAGGGTTATGCATTCATTGGTTGTAATAGTGCAGGCAACAACGCATATTTCGTGAGGATGGACAAGTTAAATCATATTGTTCACGAAGTTCCTTTGCAGAAAGGCTACGTCGCCTCTAAGTTTAGAGAAAGTATCGATCGAAACGGTCAGCCGACCTTCTTAAGGGGAACTGACCGGATCGCTGCGATTCGAGGGTTACCTGTTTACAACATTGAGACGAAGCAAATCGAAGAATTATGATGTAATTGGCAGAGTGATCAATCACGATGAATTAATTGGCGAGACGACTAGACAAGCCTGATGTAGAGAACTTTACTCGTCGCAGATTCCCGGTACAATTTACTGGCATAGTGCCTGAGCATAGCGACTGCCGACTTATGTGCCAACTGCTAGGAATGAACTGTAATGTCCCAACAGACATTTGTTTCTCGTTTGAAGGGTTTTCGGCTAGAGGCGGAAGAACCGATGAACATCAGGACGGGTGGGGAATTGCTTTTTTTGAGGGCGTAGGCTGTCGGTTATTTCTGGACGTTAAACCCTCGATCGCGTCTCCAGTGGCAGAACTGGTACGGCAATATCCGATCAAATCGATGCAGGTGATCGCCCATATCCGCAAAGCCACCTTTGGAGCCGTGGCATTAGAAAACTGTCATCCCTTCCAGCGAGAGTTATGGGGACGATACTGGGTATTTGCCCACAATGGTGATCTGCCCAACTTTGCCCCAGCCTTGGATGGAGTCTATCGTCCAGTGGGTCAAACCGATAGCGAACGCGCCTTTTGCCTAATTCTGAATACCTGGCGGCAGCAATTTCCCAATGGCAAACCAGCGTTGAACCAGCTTTATCAAGTTCTGAAAGAGATTACCGGCAGCATTAGTCAATTCGGTAGCTTCAACTACCTGTTATCCGATGGCGAATCGTTTTTTGCCCATTGTTCCACCAAACTTTGTTACATTGTGCGGCAGGCTCCGTTTGCGGCGGCTCACTTAATTGATCAAGATATGACGGTAGATTTTCAGGAGTTGACTACTCCCCAGGATCGCGTTGCCATTATTGCCACCACCCCGCTTACGGATAATGAAATCTGGACCATGATGGCTCCTGGAGAACTGCTAGTATTCCAGGATGGTTTACCCCAACGGTATGATGACTGACAATTCAGCAAACTCTCCCAGCCAGAACCCGACTTTATCCTCCCAACAGCGTTCCCGTCTGGCATTTCTCTATGCTGTACCGATCGCAACCCTGGGGGGGCTGATGGGGTTGGGGGGTGCCGAGTTTCGCTTACCCGTATTGGTCGGGGTACTGAAGTATGGGGTGCGGCAAGCGATCCCGCTTAATTTGGTCGTCAGTTTAATCACGATCGTCACCTCACTCTTGATTCGCTGGCATTCCCTCTCCTTTACTGCCGTCCGTCCGTTTTTAGCCGCGATCGCCACCTTGATTCTGGGTGCAGTCGTGAGTGCCTTTTATGGGGCAGCGTTGTCACGACGATTGTCGAATCGGCAGTTAGGGCAAACCATCCTGGGTTTATTAGTTATAATTGGCATCGCGCTCATCATCGAAGGCTGTTTACCCCAACAGTTACCCGCATTTCTGCCCAACTCTGCTGCATGGCGAGTGCCCGCGGGCATCCTGTTTGGCTTAGTGATTGGGTTGGTTAGTAGCCTATTAGGGGTAGCGGGAGGGGAAGTGATTATTCCGACCCTGATCTTTGCCTTTGGCGCTGATATTAAGACAGCGGGGTCGGCAGCCCTTTTCGTCAGTCTGCCTACGGTATTAGTAGGAATTTTTCGCTATGCTCAACAGGGTGCATTTCCCGATCGGCAGGCAATAGAAGAAACCGTAGTGCCGATGGGCATTGGTTCAGTCATAGGTGCGATCGTAGGTGGATTATTAGTCGGAATTGTGCCAGCCTGGTTACTCAAAATTGGCTTAGGCATTATCCTCAACATCTCTGCCATTAAGGTATTTCATCACCAAAAGTAACCCGATCGTCAACAGCAGCCCAGGTGAGGCATTGCCCCAATATTTAAACCGGCGATCGTTTACCAGTCAGCACCATCTCAACGCCACCCACGGGAGCCAGGGTCAACCCGCGCTGACGGGCTGGAACCGGGTGATCACTCACCAGAGCTAACTCGTAACTCATCAGGTAGCCGTGGTTTCATGCCCCGCAAACAAAAGCGTAATCAATTCATCCCGTAGCTCGGCATCGGTCAGGGCTTGTCCGGCTTCGTCCCGCACTGCCATCATTAAGCTCAGAATATCGGTGCGTCCTGTCTCTGGCTGCGATCGGCGATCGTCAATTTCCGCCTGCAAGAGATCATGCACCTGACGCTGACGGCGTTTCATCTGTTGAGGTTCAGCGATCGCTCATTTGGCTGAATTCACGCAGGTGCGATCGCATTCAACCAAGGATTTTTGACAGGAAAAACGACGATAACTTATACCACGTTATGGGCAATCACACTGTCACCTTAATTTCAGATAGAGATAATTTCCATGCCCAGCAATCCGCAAGGAATTGCCCCAGAGAGATTGAAATCACAGATGCACAGACAAACCTGGTCTAATATAGACAGGTCAACAGTGGTAGCGTTACCAAACAGGTTGTGCCTTGACTAACCTGACTGGTGATATGAATTGATCCTTGATGTAAGTCAATACACTTTTTCACCACTACTAATCCCAAGCCAGTACCAGGGATCGTGCGGACATTCTTCCCCCGATGAAACGGCTCAAACAACTGGTTATGATCAGTTTGAGGGATGCCAATCCCTTGATCTGTCACCTTGAGAGTAACTTGGTCGGTCTGAAACGTTAGGCTAAGATCGATCGCGCCGCCTTGAGGAGAATATTTGATAGCATTGGAAAGTAAATTGGTCAAAATTGAAGTGACTAATTTTTCATCCAGATAAACAGGAACTACTGCCCCCTGACAAGAAAGGGTGAGGTTATGTTGAGGGCTAGCATTCAACTGCATCTCTTCCAGCAACTGATGGCAGAGCACTTCTAGATCAAATACAGTGGGATTAAAGGTGAGTTTACCCGCTTCGGCTCGGTTAATCGTCAAAATATCATCGAGTAACTGCACCATGTTCTTGATCGAGTCTTGAATCCGGTGTAGATTGCGTAAGCGCTTATCCGAGTTATCCCATTCATCTTGACAATTTTCTAGCACTTGAGCGGCTGCTAGTGCGGTGCTGAGTGGAGTGCGAAACTCATGGGATGCCATAGAGAAAAATCGAGTTTTCAGAACACTCAGTTCTTTTTCCCGCTCTAACGCCGATCGAATTTCATCTAGCCGCTTGCGTTCTGTGATGTCACGGGCGTTCACCATGACCCGACGTGTAGCTGTGCTGTCTACGATCGGCTGGCTGATGGCTTCTAGAATTCGCCAGGACTGATCATGATGACGCGCCCGCACCTCGATCGAACTGGTTACATTAGCATATTGAGTCGCATTAGTCAGGCGATCGTGGGCAACACTCAAATCCTCAGGATGAATGAATTCAACTAGATTTTGACCAACCAGATCCGCGACAGCATACCCTAACACCTTTTCCACAGAGGGGCTGATATACATTATCGTATTATCAGGAGCAAGAATCATAATAATGTCTAAGGCATGTTCAATCAGTGAACGAAACCGTTCTTCACTTTGGCGTAGAGCTTGTTCGGCTTGCTTGCGTTCGGTTGTATCGCGCTGAACCGCGACCCAATGCGTGTAACTCCCATGACCATCCCCAACGGGCACGAGACTGAATTCATTCCAAAATTCAGAACCATCTTTGCGGTAATTAATCACTTCTACAGTGATCGGTTGCCAACGCGCGATCGCAGTTCTGACTTTATCCAGTGCTACTAAATCTGTTTTGGAACCTTGTAAAATTTGGGGAGTTTTGCCTAAAACCTCTTCTGGTTGGTAGCCAGTAATCCGAGTGAAGGCTTGATTGACATACAGAATCCGGTGACCCTGTTTATTTGTTGATGCCGCTTCTGTAATTACAACGGCATCATTGGTGTTCACAACTACAGATTGCAGTAACCTAACTTGTTCGGCTTGCCGCTTTTGTTCAGTTACATCAGCGATGACAGCAACAATCCCATTAATTTGTCCATCACTGTCCGGTAGAGGAGCCGCTGATAACACAATGTCGATCGGAGTGCCATCTTTCTTCTGTTGGCGAAACTCCAATTGTGAATAGGTTGTTCCTTGCAACACCTGGGTTTGCAGTGTGGCATAGTCCGATCGTTGGTCATTTAAGCCAATTGGATTGGGTCGATCCAGCACTTCTGCTTCCGTCCAACCAAACATTTGTTCGGCGGCCGGATTCCAAATTTTGACTTTACCTTCGCGATCGAGCATGACAATGGCACGGGGAGAAGCCATCACCAAAGCTTGCAACGTATCGTTGGTATGACGCAAAGCGATTTCCGTCCGTTGGCGTTCAACAATTTCCACCCGTAGTGATGCGTTTGCCGTTGCCAGTTCAGCTGTGCGTTGCTGAACTCGTTGTTCCAGTTGGGCATTCAGTTGTTGCAGTTGGGAGTAGAGTTCTGATTGCTGAATGGTGATCGCGACCTGGGTGGCAAGTTGCTGCATTAACTCTACTTCCCAAGTCTCCCATTGCCGAGGATAGCGACATTGATGGGCAATCAATAGTCCCCACAAATAAGGTGTGGCAGAACTGTTTGCTGATGAGGTTACTGCGTCGCTGTCCCGATTTTCTTGAATAATCGGAACAACTAATTTTGCCTTGACTCCAAACTGTTTCACAAAATCAGCTAAACACGGTTCAACATCCATTTGTTCAATGTTTGTAATGGCGCGAGTTTTGCCTAATGAATACGCTTGATGGTACTCACTAGGAAATACTTCTTCGGGAAAAGTTTCTCCTAAAACACTGGGATAGGGCGATAATACTGTTTCATAAATTGCACTGCCTGTACCATCGTTCCACAACCGATAAATCAGCACCCGATCGACGTGCAGAAACTGCTGCACCTCTGCCACAGTCGTTGCTAACACTTCATCTAAGTCCAACGAGCGGCGAATGTACTGAGCAATTTGATTGACTAACCGCTCACGATCGGTTTGTTGCCGTAATAGGTTCTCAGCCTGACGACGGCGAATCACTTCCTGCTTGAAGTACCAATAAATGGCCGTCAAACCGAGAATGCTAAGACCAACAGCACTGGCGATGAGGTACGGTTTACTCAGTAAGAGGTGTAACATGCAGCGGCATGAACCAGGAAAATGCTAATATCCCCATGATAAACCCACCGGAAGCAATACCCGATCGCAGAGATGGAGAATCGAGCGATCGGTCAATCTCCAGAAAACTCTTACCCCAAAATGCTTTTGAATAAATCGCTGTTGCTAAACTTGTTGATCGAAGCGGGTACGAAAACTGCCGTATTTAATCCAATATTGTTTCAAGTCATGGTTTGGGGTATGCAGGCTCGCTTTCGCCCGATACAGAATGACCTGGCGATGATCGCCCATCCAAACTTTGCCGACCGAATCGACTGAAATAATACTGCCTCCTAAGGCGGCAATACATTCAGTAAATCGTTCAACCGCTGAATAATCAACCGTCTCAAAGATAAAAAAGCTGCCCGAACAAATCACATGGCGGCTGCGAATCCAACACTGCAACTTTTTATGAGCAGTTGGCAGCAGCATTCCAGGCAGAGTTGTCAGAATACTCATAATGGCTCAGCAGCGAAGTTCGACAATTGATGAAAATGTAGAGAAAAGAAACCTACCCTAACCAGTCGCTAGGGTAGAGGGCTATTACATCTTGGTAAGGCAAAATCCAACCGGGAACTACACGGTCAGTGCAGACCATGGTTGAATTTTATTCGTTACTTAAGCCAGCCACTTGACCGGAGATCTGATTACACCTCGGTAATGCTGACAATTCTGCCAGAGGTACGATTGATCCGTTGAATTTGGGGTGTCATGTTGTCACCGGAAACCAGATAAGTGGTTGTGCTGACCCGGCGTGGACTATCAAACTTGGAACCTTGCACAACAATTTTGAATTTCTTTTTGTTAGCTTCGCCGGAACTACCAAACTTAGCACCAGCAGGGACAATTTTATTACCACTGTTAGTGGCAACTGCATACACTAATTGTGAGGATTTAACCGCACTGTCAATATAAGCGGGACCTCGATCGAGGACAAACATCCGGTTATAGCCCACCTGCTTGGCATTAGCGGCACTACTCTTACCCCGATCGTAGGGCACAATATTTTCACCGAATGCCGTTTGATATTCCGCACTGTCGATGTAAGAGTCAATTTCGGCATCATAGCCCTGCTCAATACACCGCACAATATGTTCCGAAACTTCACTTTGATCCTGAGGGGCGCGACCCAGTAAGTGAATAAAGTTGAGTTCTACAAACCGATAGGGAGCACAGGACTCAAAATAGCGAGAGCGATAGAAGTCCGACTTGGCAACGACCCGGACAAAATCTCGCACACTAATCGAGCGATCGCATAGCTGGGATTCCGCTGTCACCAGACGTTCGCTCTCCATGATGTGAGGATTGCCTAACACTTGTTTATAAACTGCTCGAATCACAGCCTGGACATCATTTAAGGAACTGGTAGAGCGCAGCTCTATAGGATCAGTATTAATAACACCGCTGCCCATGAAATTTCTCCCAATTAATTCAAAAACTGTAAACTGATAGCCTTTGGTAGATTACTTACGAAGCATAGCGTTGAGTACTACTTTGACATTAATCAAGCTACTAATCCTATGCTTCTCAATCTATTTATACGGCAGTAATGCTGGCAATCACTCCGCCCTGGCGATGAATTCGCTGATAGGTGGCAGACAACTCACTGAACGGCACTAAATACACCTGGTTGCTACGCCGGAACTGCGACACCGCTTTCACTGTCTTACTACGGTAGCCTGTCACCTCAATCCGGTAGACCTTACCCTTGTCATCCGCTCCTACACCTAACCGTGTTCTCGCACTACCACTCGGATCTGAGAATGTCGCGCCACTACTACCTGGAGAGACAACGGCGGTGGGAATCGCTTGAATCACCAGCGCATTCAGTCGCGGTGAAGTTCCAGCTAGATTCCCCTTCAAGCTACTACTGGATGCCCCTCGCACTAACTGAAAGGTGTGAGTAAACTGCACCAGACTTTGGCATGCCTCACTCTGATACCCACGAATGTAGGGCACGATGTTCTCGCCAAAGGTCGATTGATACTCGTCACTATCGACGTAGGCATCAATCTCCGCTGCAAAGCCCTGGGTATCGAGAATCATGCTGTGGTAACGCATTTCTTCCAGGTCGCGGGGCGATCGACCCAACAGATGGCGAAAGTTGAGTTCGATCGCCCGGTAGCGGGCACAACTGGTAAAGAAGCGAGCGCGATAGAGGTCAGACTGGGCGACGGCGCGGACGAATTCGCGCACACTCAGGTCACCCCGTTTGAACTGGGATTCAGCCACTGTAAGGCGTTCGCTGTCCATGACATAGGCATTGCCGAGGACTTGGCGGTAGACGGCGCGAATCACCGTTTCGGCAGTATCGGGGGTGTCACCGGACACCCATTCAACGGGTGGGGTTTCATCGAACAGGCTCACCCCTAAACGAGAAGCAGGTCCAAAAGGCATGGATGTTTTCTCCAGAAACAGAACAGAGGCTGGGAAGCGGCGGGTTAGCGGGAACTGCTCCGAACCTCTGTAGAATTAGAGGATCGCATACTTAGAGTAAGGAAACGGGTAAGAGAATGGTAAAGAAACCGGAAAGAATGAAAAGATTTCATATTTTTTAAAATTCTATTTTCCGAGTAAAACATTTTTCAAGAAAATGGTAAAGAAATCGGAAAGAATCTGGTGAGGTGAATGAATTTGACAATTCAAAATTTATCGATCAGCACTTTAGGTAATAAGCAGAACTAATTAGTATTGAATAGATGTTGTTGGTAACTGGCACAGTCAGTATGTTTTTTCTGATAAACGTAAAATTAATTATGCTGTTGGTCGAACTTAACATGACTTTAATTTTAGACAGCATTTAAAGGGCAAATTCTTGTAAAATTAGGTTGTGATGAGTAATACATTTTTTCGATCGTTGACAAGCGAGCTAATCAAAGCTGGTTGCTTGCTAAACCGTGGCAATCTATTCTCCTTAACCTTCACACGATGAGGATTCTCTTGGTTGAAGATGATGTGCGTCTGGCAGAAACGTTGGCAGAAGCACTAACCGATCAGCACTATGTTGTTGATGTCGCTAGTGATGGAGAAGTTGGCTGGCATCAAGTGAAAACTCTGGACTATGATCTGCTGTTGCTAGATGTGATGTTGCCTGAGTTAGATGGCATTAGCCTGTGTCATCGGTTGCGATCGCATGGCTACAATCTACCAATTCTGATGCTGACGGCTTGCGATACGATTAGTGACGAAGTTACTGGGTTAGATGTCGGTGCCGATGACTATGTGATTAAGCCTGTAGATCTGCAAAAGCTATTTGCCCGAATTCGGGCGTTACTGCGACGTGGGAGTGTCACCGGATCGCCTATTCTGGAATGGGGAAATTTACGGCTCAATCCCAATAACTACGAGGTCAGCTACGGAAAAACCTTAGTACATCTCACTCCTAAAGAATATGCACTCTTAGAGTTACTGCTGCGGAATAGCCGTCGTGTACTTAGTCGCAGTGTAATTATTGAACATGTTTGGTCACTAGAATCGCCCCCAGAAGAACATGTGGTGAAAGTGCATATTCGTGGGTTGCGGCAAAAGCTGAAAGCGGCTGGAGCTTCGGAAGATTTAATCGAAACAGTTCATAGTCGCGGCTATCGTCTCAATCCCTTAGAATGCCAGGTGAAACAACAGCATTAACCTTTTCTAGCACCCAGCACCTTCAAAACACATTCCAGGCAATTGTGGATTTAGCTCATTGGTACTTCATGGGCAAAACTCTGACGCTTTTCAAAGCATAGTGGACCATGCTCTGACCCCCAAACCTGTTGGTGAGTATTGATGTCCATACCTCTGTCCAAGCTAACCCAAGTAGTTTCTGTAATTTCGACTGAACTATCCAGATAGGTCTGACACCCATTTTTTTCAATCAGGCAACGGTTGCCAGGTTCAACACTGCCTCGAAAGCGATCGCCCTCCCATTTAAACACCATCGAGCAGTGATAGCGTCGTTCGATACAATCGGGAGTGATAGTTTGCAGAATGCTTAACTCTCGTGCGGCCCCCGCATAGATCAACGCATTCTTTAAACTATAGTTTTCAATGTAAATTTGATCACCTTGATCAACTAAGCGGTGAACTCCCTGACGATAAGGTAGCCATAGATCATAGTCATACACTTGTTCTGAATAAAACCCGATTCCAGAGAAAAATTCAAACGGTAAGGGGCGAAAGAAAATATGAATATGGGCGTAATCTTTAGCATTTCCTAACGCCTGCTGGTAGTTGCTAAAATCCCCAGCCATCCAATAAGCTAACCTGATTAAATGGCTGGTAGTGGCATCCGAAGACGGTAACGGAGTAAGTGACATAGCGAGATGAATCGAGAAGGCTTAACGCTGACTTTGCCGAATTTCGGAGGAAAAAGAGGCAGTCACAACGCCTGTCCCTGCACTCGTTTTGATCAAAGAAACGCGACATCGTACATCTGGATTAACAAACCAGATTTTCTCTTCCGCTGCGGCTCGATCGTAAGCGGTAACTAGCACAAAAGTGCCATCCTCAGTCAATGTATAGTCGCCTGCGGCTGCGATCGTTTCAGCATAGCCTTGATCACGCAATAGCTTGCCCCGATTTGGCTGAACTGGATCGGGAACAGGGACTAAAACGCAAGTGCCTTTGACAGCTTCACTGTCATCCCAGTCCGATTGCCCTTCCCAACTCATCCGAAAGGGAGATACGGCTGACTCTGGATCAACCTCATAGGTTTTGCACAGATCGAGTACCGCTGGATCTGTGATGGATAGGGCAACAATATCAATTTCGGATTGAATCGCTTCAAAGTGACCAAAGGCTAAATGATGGGCACTCCGCTGCGATCGCCAGTGCCCGATCGAACGCGCCACAAACTCCGTAATATCCATCAATCTGCCTAAGCGACTTCAGTCACACTGAGAATCTTGCCGCCAGTTTTCTGCAAGCTTTGGAGCTTTTGGGAGAGCTGGTTGTAAGCCACATCAAATGTGGTAGTTCCTTGAGTCACCCGAGGTCCATAATTCGCCTTAGCCACAACAATCCGAAAGCGTTTTCCGGTATTACCAGCCGCCCCTGAACCGCCCGTAGGCGCAACAATCCGGGTGGGTAAGTTACCACCAATGTCACTAATTAATTTGGCGGATTTACCAATATCGTTGGCAGCAAATCCGCGCATCAAGGCAAACGTGCGGTTAAAGCTGACATTCTTCATCCCAGTTTGAGTCTGATTACCCCGCGCAAATGGCACAACCCGATCGCCAAAGGCTTGGATATATTCCGCACTATCAAGGTAGGAATTGATTTCAGCCGCATAACCGTGATTGTTATAAATCTGCACATGCTGCGAGATTTCCGCTTGATCCTGCGGGGCACGACCCAAAAGATGCTTAAAGTTCAATTCCACAAACCGATAGGGAGAGGAAGTTTCAAAAAACAGTGATTGATACAAATCAGACTGAGCGATCGCCCGCACAAACTCTCTCACGGTAATATCACGGTTCCGCAATTGAGATTCGGCATGGGTTAGCCGTTGATTATCCATCACATGGGCATTTCCCAAAACTTGCCGATAAGCTGCCCGAATCACTGCCTGAAGATCATCTTCTGTAGCATTAGGACGCAATTCGATCGCCTCAGCCTCAATCCAAAGTGCCATATCTCATTCTCCCAAGTAGTTTTTGACGGTGTGTTTATTGAAGGATGCTATTGACTCAAAAAGATTCCATCTAAATTAGTTTGCTAAGCCCTCTAGAGTTAGGGACCTGGGTAGCTTGACTCCCCTCAGAATTGCTACGGTGTACACAGATGCCTGATAGAGTCGCAGATTCGGGTTTGATCCCCCTAAATTCCCCTTGTTAAGGGGGACTTCAAACAGCCATTGACCTGGTTTCCTCCTTGTTAAGGAGGGCTAGGGAGGATCGGCTCGATTTATGTGTACACCCATAGCCTCACAATTGGGGCATTCACTTAAACGGCCGTGATACTGGCAATCACTCCGCCCTGGCGATGAATTCGCTGATAAGTGGCAGACAACTCACTGAACGGCACTAAATACACCTGGTTGCTACGCCGGAACTGCGACACCGCTTTCACTGTCTTACTGCGGTAGCCTGTCACCTCAATCCGGTAGACCTTACCCTTGTCATCTGCTCCTACACCTAACCGCGTTCTCGCACTACCACTCGGATCTGAGAACGTCGCGCCACTACTACCTGGAGAGACAACGGCGGTGGGAATCGCTTGAATCACTAGCGCATTCAGTCGCGGTGAGGTTCCAGCCAGATTCCCCTTTAAGCTGCTGCTAGAGGCTCCCCGTACCAACTGGAACGTGTGAGTAAACTGCACCAGACTTTGACATGCCTCACTCTGATAACCGCGAATGTAAGGCACAATATTCTCGCCAAAGGTCGATTGATACTCGTCACTATCAACGTAGGCATCAATCTCCGCTTCAAAGCCCTGGGTATCGAGAATCGTGCTGTGATGACGCATTTCTTCCAGGTCGCGGGGTGATCGCCCCAACAGATGGCGGAAGTTGAGTTCGATCGCCCGGTAGCGGGCACAGCTAGTAAAGAAGCGAGCGCGATAGAGGTCAGACTGGGCAACGGCACGAACGAATTCCCGCACACTCAGGTCACCCCGTTTGAACTGGGATTCAGCCACTGTAAGGCGTTCACTGTCCATGACGTAGGCATTGCCGAGGACTTGGCGGTAGACGGCGCGAATCACCGTTTCGGCAGTATCGGGGGTGTCACCGGACACCCATTCAACGGGTGGGGTTTCATCGAACAGGCTCACCCCTAAACGAGAAGCAGGTCCAAAAGGCATGGATGTTTTCTCCAGAAACGTACCCAGAGACCGGAGGGCGGTAATGATTCCAGACCTCTGTAGAACTAGAGAATCGCATAGCCAGAGTAAAGAAACCGGTAAGAAAGTGGTAAAGAAATCGGAAAGATGAGAAAACTTAATATTTCTTAAGGTTTCTCGTAGGGTAAGTCATCTGCTTTGGTTAAATGCCTGAAGAGGGCGCACAGATCATGCGCCCAGAGCTTCAAACAGCCTATGAATCTATGTTTAATGGAACTGTTTCAGTTGTTCAATTAGAGGGTCGAAGTAAGGAGTAATCTGAGGCTGTTGTTCTGGCTCTAATCGCTGCAAACTGGCGGCTTTAATGTTCTCCAGCCCAACGATCATGGCATCCAGGGGCACATGCAGTTCCTGATACAACAGATTCATATAATGCAATCCTTCTGGACTGGTGTAGTCGGTGCGATCGCCCGCAATCCCATAGGTGATGCAACGCAGAAAATGCCAGAAGTCGCGCCAACAGGCATCAGCTCGCTCCGGCGGATACAAGCCACCACCGGGTTGAGTAATCGTCGGGAATGTGGTTAATAATTGAGCGCGAGCTTGATCAACAATTTCCTGGACTCGATCGCGCAATTGTTGAGCTACAGGCACAAATGTCGCCATTGCTGGAACCTGCTGCTGAATCTGCTGGAAATCTTCATCCGTGAGGTAGCGACCTTGATCATCCGCCAGTTGGAAGCGTTGGATGATGTCACTTGGATGAGTATCTTGCCAGGTAGCGAAACTGACGATGCGGGCTTTTTGAATCAGTTCCCGAACTTTTTCACTCAGCTGTGGTTTGGTCATTGTTAAAGCTTGATCTGAACATTACATTTTATCCTGCCTGACCCTGCCAGTACTTAATTTCAGCATCGGTTGGGGCGATCGTGACTACAAGAAGCTGACCTTTTGATAGAGTTCATCAATATCACTTGTCAGTATCACTGTAACTAGATGGTCTTGGAAGCTCACATCTGCCGTTGTGATGCTTTCTCTAAGACAATGCAGTGACTGAATAGGAGTGTTATTAACATGACTGGACAGATGTGCTGGCTGTCTAAATTTGGTGGCAATGGGGATTTAATTCTCCACCTAAGGTTTGAACCCCATCAGCCCTGGAAACCCTATACTCAGTTTGCTGGACTTGCAGTGCCAGACTACCCCATCCCCGGAGCCTCAAAAGGGTTTGCCACCTCTCAAAAACTATTAGCTGAGAATTGGAAATTGCTGTCGGCGGAACAAGCTAAAGCCACGTTTGACCCTCGCAAGACGGCTTAAGCTCATCAGGCAGTAGCATTAGCTCGAAATACCGGAATGAGACTGGGTAAAAAATGCAGATCTCACACTTGTTTCTTTTCCATAGGAGTATCTTCAGGTCTAAAGTGGAAACAATGTTGACGATCTGCACCTATGGACCTGAATCAAATTACAACCAATCTGCAAAATCCGGATTTTCAATATCGGATTAAGGCGATCGCAGCTCTCAAAGCCTATACGCCAGAGATAGCTGTACCGTTACTAACCAAGCATGTCTATGATCCAGAGTTTTTAGTCCGAACCTTTGTCGCTCGGGAACTTGGCAGACAACAAACCTCAGAATCTCTCGCTAACCTGCTGCAAATCATCCGGTTTGATAACACTCCCAATGTAAGAGCCGAAGCCGCCAATTCGTTATCGTTGTTTGGCAGAATTTCCGTCAGTTATCTCGTCCAAACCTTTTTTACCGATGATCATTGGCTCGTCCGTCGCAGCATTTTAGCCGCTTTGGTCGAAATGGACTGTCCAGAGGAGGTGCTGGAGGTTTGCGGGTTAGGGTTGGGCTGTGACGATGCCGCCGTACAAGAAGCGTCGGTTGAGGCATTGGGGACCCTAGCCGGGTCGCGGCAGTCAGAGGCAGCGCTGACGCTCCTCCTCACGCTCAAAGAGTCTGAGTTGGACTACATTCGGGTCAAGGTGGCTTACGCGCTCAGAGGGTTTGCTACCCCGGCAGCGAGAGCAGCCTTGGCGCAACTGAGACAGGATAGCCATCATCGGGTGGTGGGAGCGGCGATGGAAAATTTGGTGTCTTAACATCGCCCAGAGTGCAACCTCATGTCTGGATTAACAGCCCAAAAGTACCTCCAGAGGACGAGTTTTCCTGCATCAGATCACTTTACAGTGGATTTGCTTGTATATAGCCATTTGGTGAAAACGTCTAGATTTCATGTCATCTTCTTTACAGAATTTAACGTTCAAATTGGCAGAATGAGACAGGGCAAAGTTTGACTTGTTAAGGTTGACCCGATCGGGAGAACACTATGACTGATATTCCTACTGGTGGCGAAATGCTCTGGAAGCTGGAAGGCGACGATCGCGTCCTCCATCTACGCCATAATTCCTCTGAACCCTGGCGACCGTATGAGGAGTTTCCGCAATACGTCTTGCCCGATCCCGATGGCTTTTCTAAAGGAATTGCGACGTTTCTCGCCTTGTTGAAAAAAAATTGGACGGCAATGAAATCTTAAGAGAACGTTTTGAAAGGATTAATGTAATTCACTTGCCCCCTAAATCCGCCAATTCTGGGGGACTTTGAATCCGGTTCCCCCCAGAATTGGGGGGCTAGGGGGGCAGTTCAGGTCACTATCTTGCCTCGTTAAACAACCTCTCAAGCAGGTTTGCATCAGGCTCCCATCCTTATTCACTTAAACTGGCTAACGTTGTTTTCAGGGTTAAGGGATGGCGAGTGGCTAATTCATCCGCAGGGTAGCTGAGTAAGCGCGATCGCAGGGCTGCACTTAACCCTTGAACTAAGCTAAAGTCGGCTCCAGCCACGCTCTCAAGCTGATCAAATTCAACTTCAGTCAGATCAGCGGCTCGCAGATCCACTCCCGCTAAATTGGCTCCCTGCAATCGCGCCTGACAGAGTAATGCACCCGTCAAACTGGCTCCCCGCAAGTCTGCTTGTACCAACCGGGCACCGCTTAAGTTGGCTCCAGTCAAATCGGCTCCACCCAAATAGGCTCCCAGTAAACTCGCTCCTTGTAAATCGGCAGATCGCAGGTTCGCGGTATTTAGTGGGGCACCGTTGAGATTTGCTCCTGGTCCGATCGCCCCTGAGGATTTGTAGGCAAAATTGGCGGGAAAACAAGTTTGCGTATCATATAGAGCCCCTTTTAGCCTGACATCTGTTAAATCCGCTTCGCTCAGATCCGCTCCCCGCAAATCAACGCGATACAGGCAAGCCCCTTGTAAATTTGTATTCTGCAATACCGCTCCACTTAAGTCTGCTCCTCTTAAATCGGCTCCACTCAGGTTGGCGTGACTGAGGTTAGTTTGACTCAGATTGGCTCGAATTAGGGTCGCTTCCAGTAGATTCACAGTCTGTAAATCTAGCCGACTCAAATTGACCTGGTATAAATCCGCTTTGGTAAACGATTGTCCGGCTTTGAGGGCAACCACAATGTCTGGAATAGTTTTTGGCATTGTGTTGGTTAAGAGGGACTGTAGTTGTGACATGATGCTGAAGTGAGGTTTCCCTGTCTACAATTTTAGAATTGTAGCGTTACCACGATCGGTTTTTATTGAAGACAACTTGAGTAGAGGTGAATATATGGGGTTTGTGCCACCCATGACCATGATGGACTTTTTTCGGAAAAGTGCAGGCATCTGGTTTACTCAACGGACTGTCCATCACTTTGATGCCGTGACGGATGAATCGGGAGAGTCCAAATTATATGTGCAGGTGGTGGATGCCAGTGACTCACGAATTAAATCAATTTGTGAATTGCAGGGGATTGATCCGACGATCGCGGCTGGAGGAGCCAGTTTTATGTGGCAACCGCATGAAGCAGAACAACCTCCCGATGCCGATCACGCGGCTGTGTTAGTAGATATACCTGACGATGAGACGAGGCAATCTGGCAAGCTATTACGGAATCAGGGATATGTAGAAAAGATTCCCGTGGTGAGTCGGTATTGGTTTGGCAAGGATGGCATTTTGACGATCGACACCGATTATGAAAACAACCAAGGTCAGGAACGGTGCTGGTTTATTACCGATGATTTTCGCGTCCGGGTCAGCACAGTGCGAATGCTGAATGGCATTTATTTAATGACCTATTGCTCGGAGCGGCGGTATGTTACCGATGCCGACTTAGCGGCGATGATTCAATCCAACCAGTTCAAAATAACGGCATCACTGTCACCCTAATTGTTAAGGATCGTTACTTTGTTTCTCAGATTCGAGACGGCACGTTTGTCAGTCCCTTACGCTCCAAGGATCAAGACATATTCGCCGCTCAATTTATGTATCAACCTTTTTTGCTGCACTTGAGACAGTCATTGTCTCAACGCTTTGAGTTGCAAAATCGTTCGATTCCAGCAGGGCTAGAACTTCGGGTGAGCGATCGCGGTAAACACCCTGCCACAATTCAAAGCTGGTGTTATCAATGTCCTGAACTCCGGAAGATTCGCTACACCTATATCGATGCGGGTGCCAGTGCCCAAATTTTTAATAGTGTGATTTATCCCAGTCACCACTATGATTTACCGTTGCTAGGGATTGATTTTCTCTCCTTCGGGCAGGTGAAAAACCTGATTGTGATGGACTTCCAGCCGCTATTTCAGGATGAAGCCTATCTCGCTAAATACATCCACCCACTAAAAACATTGCGCGATCGTTATCCTGATCTGGCACAGGATCTGGAAATGAAGTTTTACGATGCCAACCAGTATTTCTCCAAATACTTACTGTTTGCCAAAACAGATGCAGCGACAGTGAAAACGCGAGTGTTTGCAGCCTTTCAGGATTATCTGAATCTGTACTGGCAAATGCTGTCGGAAGCAGAAGTACTCGATCGTCCAGCCGATATTCGCCGAGTTGCCAAAGCCCAAACAGATTACGACCAATACAGTGCCGATCGCGATCCCGCCTCAGGATTATTCAGTAGTTACTTTGGGCATGAATGGTCAGAACGATTTCTGTATGAATTCTTGTTTGAAGAGGCGATCCCGTTTGCTGCCGTCGCGGCTGGATAGGCGGCTTGTCCAATTACCCATCATCTGATTTCTGACGACTTCCCATGACCCTCTACCAACCATTTTTGGATTATGCGATCGCCTGTTTACAGGAGCATTTGGATTTGCAACCCTACCCTATTCCATCTGGGTTTGAGTCGAAATCAGCGATCGTGGGCAAAGGCAAACATCAAGAGACGATCCAGACCACTAGCTACGCCTATCAGTCGGCAAAACTGCGACAAATCCGCGCGGCTCATGTTCAGGGAGGTGATTCCCTTCAGGTCTTGAACTTCGTGATTTTTCCCCACCTCCACTACGACCTCCCCTTTTTCGGTGCAGATCTGGTGACTCTACCGGGCGGTCATTTAATTGCCCTGGATATGCAACCCTTATTTCGCGATCGTCCGGATTATCAAGCGAAATATACCCAGCCAATTCTGCCGATTTTTGAGGCGCACCAGCCGCATTTACCGTGGGGCGGTGAGTTTCCCGCCGAAGCTCGTCCCTTTTTCTCACCCGCGTTTCTATGGACACGTCCGGAGCAAACTGAAGCTGTGACAACCCATGTCTTTGCAGCGTTTCAAGACTATCTCCAAGCGTATCTCCAGTTTGTGGCTCAAGCCGAACCCATTACGGCCCCCCAAGCGCTTCAGGAAATTGAACAGGCGCAATTGCGCTATTTGCGATATCGAGCCGAGAAAGATCCAGCCCGAGGCATGTTTACCCGGTTTTATGGAGCCGAATGGACAGAGGAATACATTCATGGTTTTCTGTTTGATCTGGAACGCCAATTAAGCGATTGTAAAAGTGCCGCGATCGCAGTTTAAGATCAAAAAAGAAGATTGAGCCATAGATGTTTAGTAAGTTGCATTAAGGAATAGATTGATATGACAGATACGACTGAAATGCAGGCGATCGAGCAAGCTAGTCCGGAGGAACTGGCTGAAATCATTCGTGAATTGGAACAATACCGGGAACGCCTGGTCAACGATACTCTATCAATGGCACAACGAGCCAAAGTGATGAAAGCCCAAGCTCTAGCTGCCCTGGAACCGAGTCTGGCTCAAATTGATGCCAACCTGGAAGCATTGCGCCAACGGCAATCTATGCTGCTGGCTCGCCAGTAAATCGTTGTTCTAGTTCTTGATCTCAGAGAATTCGTGATGAGCCAATCTCTTAACTCCAAAGCGCCAGCCGTGGATGATATTACCCAGCGGATTCAGGATGAAAACGATGCACTCCTGCAACAAGTTGATGAACAAATTACCTTAGACACCCTGAATATTACCGATCACTTACTGTTAGAACGATTGGTTGAGGGGTTGGGTGATCCGCGCGGATTAATTCGCTTACGTTTTGCCGAAACGTTAGGTGAGATTGGTGAACCTGCGACACCATTTTTGGTCAAAGCCTTAGCCAATCATGCCAATGTTGTGGTGCGACGAGCCGCCGCTAAAACATTGACGATTATCGCCGATCCGGCGGCTGTACCTGCGTTACTCCATGCCTTTCTCAACGATGAAGATACCGTTGTCAAAGGTTCATCAGCCGGGGCATTAGCCAGGACAGGAGAAGCGTCTGTACCGGCGCTGCTGGAGATTCTAGCCTCTCCTGAACATTCCGAGGATATTAAAGGTCATGCAGCTTGGGCATTGGCATTTATTGGCTCTGAAGCCGCAGATTACTTGTATGCCGCCTTAAATGATGCCTCTTTAGATGTTCGCTGTGCGGTGATCGGCGCTTTAGGTCATGTCGCTCAGGAGCAATCGGATGAACGAGCGTGTAATTTGCTGATTTCAGTTCTCACTGATCCAGAACCACTAATTCGGACAGAAGCGGCGGCGGCATTGGGTCAGGTAAATTATCTCCCAGCCATTCCACACTTAATTTTGGCGCTGCAAGACCCGGATTTAGATGTCAGGAAAGCCGCGATTAATTCTCTGGGTAAATTAGGTGATCCCTTAGCCTTAACACCGTTACAGGAATTACTTGATGATCCGCAAGATGTGATTCGAGTTCTGGCGAAACTCGCGATCGCGCAGATTGAGCGTCAGTCTGAGGCTAAGGATGATTGGTGATGTGGTGTCTCTGGAGTTAGCTGATGATGCGCGGTGATGCGTGTCACAATTCAGCTGGCTAATTCTACCTCTATGATCAATAGGTTTGAATTGGAACTTGTTTAGGCATGGGAATTAAATCACTCCGCATCTTTCTGTACGGGCGCGGCATTTGGTAGAGATCTCTGGGATAATGGCAAGAACTTTCTACCAAATGCCACGCCCCTACGCAAATCTACATCTTAATCAATCTGCAATCCTTAAATATGCCAATTCTATTGGGTTGTGGCTGTATTTAGCGAAAGTTAAATATGGTCACAGTTAATTTTGTCATTTTAAATTGATCTAGAAGTTGCCTCACTTAGAAGTAGGAATTTATTCAAGTGTAGTTCCTGGCGTAGGGGCGTGGCATCGGTAAAGAGTCTTTGCGATCGACCCAAAATCCTGTGCTGGATGCCGCGCCCGTACAGGTCAAGGGTTAAGTTATTCAAGTTATTTCATTCTCATTTCTTTAGGTGTAACCAGAGCGATCGTTGTAATAATGCGAGCGATCGTTCTGTTTTTTTTGTAAAGCAATCAGAGAAATATTAAGGATTGTTGCTTTGTTTTTCATAATTGAGACTACAATCCGCTTCATCTTTTATGGTCTTTATTGTCTTGTTCAACTAACAAGCAAAGAGTTTTTACAGACACTATTTTTAAGGAGAGCGAAATGCTTGACGCTTTTTCCAGAGCTGTAGTCTCAGCAGATGCCAGCACCTCTGTGGTCGGTGACATTAATGCCCTCAAAGCATTCGTTGCCAGTGGCAACCGTCGTCTGGACGCTGTGAACGCCATTGCTAGTAACGCTAGCTGTATGGTTTCTGATGCAGTTGCCGGAATGATTTGCGAAAACCAAGGTTTGATCCAAGCCGGTGGTAACTGCTACCCCAACCGTCGGATGGCGGCTTGCCTCCGGGACGCTGAAATCATTCTTCGCTATGTCACCTACGCTCTGTTAGCAGGCGATGCTTCTGTGCTAGACGATCGCTGCTTGAATGGTTTGAAAGAAACCTACGCGGCATTGGGTGTACCCACCACCTCTACCGTGCGTGCCGTTCAAATCATGAAGGCTCAAGCTGCTGCTCACATCAAAGACACTCCCAGCGAAGCGCGGGCTGGCGCTAAACTGCGTAAAATGGGCAGCCCAGTTGTAGAAGATCGTTGTGCTAGCTTGGTGGCTGAAGCTTCCAGCTACTTCGATCGCGTGATTGCGGCTCTGAGCTAATTGATCTCAACGGCCTGAGACTCAACAAGAACCAACCATTCACTCTATATATTGGGAGACTTAAGACATGAAATCTGTTGTTACTACCGTAATTGCGTCTGCTGATGCGGCAGGTCGGTTCCCCAGCACCTCGGATCTGGAAGCGGTTCAAGGTTCCATTCAGCGAGCCGCAGCCCGGTTAGAAGCGGCTGAGAAGTTGGCTGGTAATCTGGATAACGTTGCTCGGGAAGCGTATGATGCTTGCATCAAGAAGTATCCTTACCTGAACAATGCAGGTGAAGCGAACTCCACCGATACCTTCAAAGCGAAGTGCATGCGTGATATCAAACACTACATGCGCCTAGTTCAATACTGCTTAGTCGTAGGCGGTACAGGGCCTCTGGATGAGTGGGGAATTGCGGGTCAGCGTGAAGTGTATCGCGCTCTAGGTCTACCCACGGCTCCCTATGTGGAAGCCCTCAGCTTTGCTCGGAACCGGGGTTGTGCTCCTCGCGATATGTCGGCTCAAGCATTGACTGAGTACAATGCCCTGCTGGACTATGCGATCAATTCTTTGTCCTAGTTGATTCGTAGCATATCGATTGAGTAACAGGGTAGATTTCTCCCTATTGTGCAAACCTGGAGGTTCTTTAACTCTTTGCTTTACCGAGGCAGGTTGAGTGATCAGCAAAGAACTTTCAGGCTTGTTTTATGGTGATTTACCTGTGCAGATGTTGATCTCTTTCCAGGTAAACAGCTTCAGTCATAATTGGTTTATTGGAATTGCAGTCTTGATGTATGGATAAGCGCTTTTTTAATCTATTTAATTTAACTGAAGAGCAAGCGATCGCTCTATTAGATACTCCACAAGCCCAAATCAGTGAGCATGATTCACGCTATATTGCCGCATCTCATTTAGTCAACTTTCCAACCGAGCGATCGATTCAAGCATTAATCCGGGCGGTTCAGCAAACGGATGAGATGCTAGAAAATCGGATTGTGCGGCGGAAGTCTGTCGAAACATTAGGACGGTTACGAGCCAGACAAGCGCTACCTGTGATTTCCTCCTGCCTGAGTGATGAAGATTGTTACACCGTAGAAAATGCCGTTTGGGCGATCGGGGAAATTGGGACTCAAGATCCGTTGATCCTGGAGATGATCACTCGCCTGCTCGATAAACCGGGACAAACCTATCGAGTGATTATCCATACATTAGCTAAACTGAATTACCAACCCGCATTGGCACGGATTCAGCGGTTTACGAATAACCCAGATTTACCGACCGCGAGTGCGGCGATTACGGCAGTCTGCCGACTCACCCACGATACAACTCAAATGGCACAGGTTGTCGCCATGCTACAGCATCCGAATGTGTTAGCTCGGCGGTTATCCATTCAGGATTTAATTGATGCCCAATATTACGATGCCATTCCCGATATCGCTCGGTGTCCGGTATCCCTCGTGTTTCGCTTGCGGGGAATTCGCTTACTCGCAGAGTCAGGATTTGCCAACGGTGTACTGACCTTCACTAAAATTCAAGCGTATCTAGAGCAAACCTTACGCGATCATCCCCAGGATTTGCGATTAGTCCATAGTTACGATCGCCTCCCAGAATTATCCGTTTTAATTCGAGAATTATACGAAACAGATTTTGGTCGTTGTTATCTAGCCACTAAAACCATTCTGGAGCATTACGCGGATACTGCTCCGACAGCGTTGTTTGCCACCTATGCGGAGGAAGCCTGTAATGACTACGGGGCACACTTCCATGTGGTTAAACTATTGGGCTGGCTGCAACATTTACCAGCTTATGATCTATTGCTGGAAGCCTTACATAATCGCCAACCCCAATTTCAAAAATCTCGGGCTGCCGCCGCGATCGCCTTAGGTGAACTTGGTGATCCCCGCGCCATTCCTGAACTACATGCCTGTTTAGACAGTACCATTTGGGATTTGCAGTATGCGGCATTAATGGCACTGGAACAACTGGGCGATCGCAGTGATCACACAAATCTCATGGATGCCGATAACTGGTTTATTCGAGAAAGAGTCCAAGCAAACCTAGCGGTAATCAATTAAGCTATCAGAACTGAAATCTGCAATGATAATATAAATAACTATGAGTAATTAACCTGTATAGAGATATATCCTCTACAGAATTGTTGCCCAGACAAAACCTCTTTTAGCTAGAATCTCTCCGGATCAATCGATGTCTACAGAAGCACTGTTTCAACAACTAAAACATCCAAATCCTCATCTACAAGAGCAAGCAATGTGGGCAATAGCTGAAAACCGGGATGAGACAACCATTCCGCGATTAATGAGTCTTTTGGATGAAGAGAATACAACCTACCGACGGGCAGCGGTGAAAGCCTTAGGCGCAATCGGGGCTGATACCGTTCCACCATTAGTTGAGGCATTACTGCACAGTGATAATGTGACGGTTCGGGGTAGTGCCGCGAAAGCCCTGGCTCAAGTAGCGATTAATTATCCTGAGGATCCCTTTCCAGCACTAGGTGTTGAAGGGCTGAAAATCGCGCTTAATGATCCCAATCCTGTTGTCCATATTGCCGCTGTCATGGCAATGGGTGAAATTGGGACTCCAGTGGTGAATGAGTTGATCGAAGCCTTACAAACTACCCAAAATCCAGCGTTAGCCATCTCGATCGTGAATGCGCTAGGTTCGATCGGGGATGAACGAGGGGTAGATGTCCTTACTATGCTAATTCAGGATGAATCAACGGACTCCTATGTTCGCGAATCGGCTACTAGTGCGTTAGCTCGCTTAGAAATGACGACGAACTTCCAACAACGGAGTTTTTCAGCGTCAAGTTAAAAAGTTACTGCAATAGTCACCCACTCTCTCCCTCATTCTACTCTCCTGATCAGTAGATATATCGGCGGATTTCTCGCCGTTCCTGTGCTTGAGCCATTGCAATGATGGTTGAATTAATGCTGTTGCAGAATAGGTTGAGACAACGAATTGATCCAGGGTTGCCAGGGTTGTTGTGTGATTTCAATCTGCCCCGATCGCACGACTGCATCCCAGCAAGTGCGATCGCCTTCACGCCAAAAGGTCAAATCAACGCAGGCACCGCCTACTTTCAGATTGCGGAGGGTAACATCAGGCAACCACTCAGGTAATACCGGATCGACCTGCAAGATTCCATGGGGAGCATCTGCCTGGAGTCCCAGTAGGGCTTGCAGTAGTTGAAACACGGATGCCGCTGCCCAGCCCTGAGGCACGTTTGCCTGCTGGTAGGGCGCGGGGAAAGCACCGACTGCACGGGATACTCCGGAGTACAGTTCCGGAATACGGTAACTGGCAAAATGTTGCGCCGCATTGAAAATTCCCTCGGCAACCTGGGCAACCTCTGTCGTTAAACCATACCGTTTCAAACCCAGGGCAATCAGGCTGTTGTCGTGGGGCCACACAGAACCGCGATGATAGGAAAAAGGATTGTAGGCAGGGTTGGTAGAGGAAAGGGTACGAATGCCCCAACCGCTCCACATATCAGGCTGCAAGAGTCGCTTCGCCACCTGCTCTGCCCGATCGCGCCGAATTATTCCACTCCAGAGGCAATGTCCCGGATTGGAGGCGATCGTCGCCACAGGTTGTTTATCCGGATCCAGGGCAAAGGCGTAGAACCCTGTATCCTCACACCAGAATTGTTTTTCAAACTGAGTCTGTAAGCGAGCTGCTTTCTGGTGCAGTTCCTGACTGCGATCGCCGTCGCCCAACACTTCAAACGCCTCTGCCATCCGCATCCAGGCATCAAAGACATAGCCCTGTAGCTCACACAGCGTTTTTGGAGCTTTTACCTGACTGCCATCGGGATACACCACTGAATCGCCGGAGTCTTTCCATGCCTGGTTTTCAATCCCTGCCGAAGACCGCATCTGGTATTCCTGGAAGCCATCGCCATCAAAGTCACCGTACTGATCAATCCAGGTGAGGCAGCGATCGATCACGTCACGATAATCTCGTAACAGTGAGGAATCCCCCGACCATTTCCAGACTTCATGCAGCGTAATCAAAAACAATGATGTGGTATCGGCTGCACCGTAGTAAGGCGTGTGGGGAATTTTCCCCAACTGTGCCAGTTCCCCCATGCGAATTTCGTGGAGAATCTTTCCCGGCTCCGCATCCTGCCAGTCATCGTAGTCGGTTGCCTGGAGTTCCGCTAATTTCTGTAAACACCCTTTGGCAAACCCCGGATGCACAATCATGTTTTGCAAACTGATGATCAAACTATCGCGCCCAAACAGGGTGACAAATTTAGGCACACCCGCTGCCGGAATCCAGACATTGGGGGCAAAGTCATAGTCATACAGTCGCATCGCGCCCAGGTCATCGATCGATTGGCGATACAATTGCACCACCGACTCCTGGGAAGAATCCAGATCCGTAACTGTCTGCTGCCACTGGTATTGTCCATCCTCCAGTCCGTTGGCGATCGCCTCCTGGTAACTGAGTGCCAATGGCTTGCGAGTGTGCTGGTGATCCGTCAGGATATAGTGACTACAGGCGTGCCAGGTGGCTCCCGGTTCTAACGTAATTTCAAAAACAATCCGTCCATTGCCATAACAG
The DNA here is from genome assembly GCF_050753385.1 of Pantanalinema rosaneae CENA516. Taxonomy (NCBI): domain Bacteria; kingdom Bacillati; phylum Cyanobacteriota; class Cyanophyceae; order Leptolyngbyales; family Leptolyngbyaceae; genus Pantanalinema; species Pantanalinema rosaneae. The sequence continues at coordinate 154,121 of NZ_JBLZFZ010000002.1, read as the reverse complement.
GGCTGTAAATCACAGTCGGTGACACGATACATAAACTGACGACAGTAATCGCCGTTCGTGTACAGGGTTCGCAATTCCCGTTTTTCTTTAATCCACCGGGTTTCAACCTGTCCCCGGCGCACCACTTGTTGAGATTCAACTTCAAAAATATCGGCAAAGTCCGATCGTAGAGCAATCTCTAAATTGAAATGAACGGGTTGCAAGCCATAGTTAGTCAAATCCAGTTCTTCTCGAATGCCCTGACTGGCAACCCGACTGATGATGAGTGACAATTCGTTTTCGGCGATCTCGCGCTCATTGGTACTGAAGGTGGGATTAAACAGATAAATGCGCGAGGCATAGTAAGCCGTTGTTGCAGAGGATAATCGCTTCCAGGAGTTGCCATCCACATAGCAGGCGTAATAGCTGAGAAAGCGGGTGTCGTCCGTAAAGATGCCCTGTTGACCTGTCGTGGGATCAATGTTGCCACTCAGATCTGTCACCATAAAAGTGCGACCGTGGTTAATAGTTAAAACAGGTGGCCCAACACTAATTTGCATAACTTGCCTCTATGAGAATGACTCATGGGAAATGCCATAACGAAATGCAGCCATCATCACAAACCTGCGATGGATTCTGTCTCCTAGCCTCGATCGCAAATGTGACGAGAAAATGACATCCCATATAAAATTTGGTTTGACAGTATCACTATTTCAAGTTTCTTAGAGCTATGAAAGTGTGTTAACCACCCTGTCAACAACTGACCTACTAAATGCCGCGTCTCTACATGAACTTTATGGCAGGTAAAACTTTTTCACCAAACAGTTCAATAAAGGGAGTTTGTTCTCGATTGACATTATGTAAGGAGATAGTTTGGAACCCTAATGCAATATCTTTCTGGAGCCATGCAATATACTGCTGTGGATCACTGGAGATGCGGACGTATTCGTACATATCCTCCGGTTTAACAAAGTCAGCAGCGGCATCAAACTGTTGCGGATTCCGCAGTTCTGCTAACACGGGGCTTTCAAAAATATTGGTGCGCCACTGATCATAAGCTCCTTGCAAAGCAACATCCTGGCTCTGGGCATAGGAAAGTTGCACCTTCAAATACATGGGTTTGTGCTGTCCCCCGCCCCGTTGAAAGGCTTCCACCACCTGTTTCAATTTGTCGTAAGGCTGGGAAATGGTAATTAAGCCATCCGCCCAACTTGCAACCCATTCGGCGGTTTTAGGGGTGATGGCGGCTCCCATAATTTGGGGTGGGGTGGGGGGACGGGTATAAAGTTTGGCTTCTTCCACCGTCACCAGACCATGATGAGTCACGGTTTCCCCGATCCACAGTGCCCGCATTATATCGGCACATTCTTGCAAGCGGGCATTTCGATCGGCTTTGATGGGAAAGGGTGTGCCCGTAATGGCTTCGTTTAATGCCTGTCCACTACCCAACGCCACCCAGAAGCGATCGCGAAACAGTTCGGCTAATGTGGCGGCAGCCTGGGCAATAATCGCTGGATGATAGCGCTGTCCAGGGGCACAGACAACCCCAAAGGGCAGGGAAGTAGCCTGCATCGCAGCCCCTAACCAGGACCAGGCAAAGCCGCTTTCTCCCTGGCGATCGCTCCAGGGATGGAAATGATCGGAACAGGTGATGGCTGTAAAGCCAGCCTGCTCGGCGCGTTGGGCATACGCTAACAGTACGCTGGGTGGAAATTGTTCATGGGAAGCGTGATAAGCAAACTGAACCATGAGAAATAACGATGCGATCGTTTTCTCTTCCACGTTTAATCACAAATGTGATCGGAAAATGACATGTTATAAAAATCTTCTAGCGGGGCGAACCGCTGATTAAACCTTTATGCCTTGCGACGGACGAGCGATCACCATACCACATGGTATAGCTACTTAGAATAGTAATATCGTGTTCTATGCCTAAAATTGACCATCCTCAGTTCGCCAATCTTGTGCGGGAAACGCGACAGCGTTTGGAACTCTCGCAGGCAAGATTTGCTGCGAAGTTAGGGGTTTCATTTCAAAGCATCAATCGTTGGGAAAATGGGCGGACGAAGCCCTTACCTATTGCATTGAAACAGATTGAGTCCTTACTGCATCAGATGGGCGAGGCAGGTCAAGATTTGCTGGTTAAGTACTTTTCAGAGTGAGACGGGGACTCTATGACCGATCATCTCCGCCGCTCTATTTCATCAGATGATGATTCATCTCAAAACCTGCCTCATGGCATGGCGGAAGCCCATGCCCCAACAACCGCAGACGTAGCCAATTCTCCAGAACAGCAGCCGGATTTAGCCCTAGACATTCAGGTACGGCAAATCCTGGATAGTAGCGATGACTGTATCAAGGTATTGGATTTGGGGGGGCGAATTCTGTTTATGAACCGAGGGGGGCAGGTGTTGCTGGGCATCCAGGATGTAGCACCCTGGCTCAACACCTCCTGGATAGAGTTTTGGCAAGGAGCAGATCAGCAAGCGGCACGCGAGGCGATCGCCCAAGCCAGGGCAGGTGAAGTTTGCACCTTTCAAGGCTATCACCTGACATCCAACAGCGAACCGAAGTGGTGGGAATGTAAAGTTAGCCCGATGCGAGGAGTCGATGGGCAAGTTGAGCGGCTACTGTGCATCTCGCGGAACATCACTGAGCGCAAGCAGGTTGAAGGTCAACGCCAACAAGTAGAAGAAAAACTGCGGGAGTCGGAAGAGCGGTATAGAGCCATTATTAATCAAGCTGTGACAGGTGTTGCCTGCACCGATCTCGAGGGCAACCTCACGTTGGTCAATCAGAAGTATTGTGATATCACTGGCTACTCAGCCGATGAACTGAGGCAGCGACGCATGCAGGACATTACCCATCCTGAAGACTTGCCCCGTAATGTTGAACTGTTTCATCGGATGCGGACTGACGGCACACCGTTTGAAATTGAGAAGCGCTATATCCGCAAGGATGGCTCGATCGTCTGGGTCAACAATAGTGTATCGGTGATCCGCGATCGCAATGGCAAACCGCAATCAACAGTCGCGATCGCGTTAGACATTACCGAGCGCAAACGCCGTGAAGCCCATGCCGCCTTCCTAGCTGAGATTGGTGAAGATCTCTCGCGGCTCTCGACTGCCAATGAAATCATGCAAACGGTTGGGGCAAAGATTGGTGCCTATTTGCAGATTTCGACCTGCAACTTCACGGATGTCGATGAAGCCCACGATCGGGTGACCGTTCATTACGGCTGGAGCAGTCCAGAGGTGCCCAGTACAGTAGGCACGTTTCGCACATCCCAATACCTGAGCCAAGAGTTTTTACAAGCCAGCCGGGCGGGAGAGACGGTTGTGATTCGTAACACGCAAACAGACCCGCGCACAGATGCCACAGGCTACGCGGCACTGAATATGCATTCCTTCGTTACGGTGCCGTTTCACCGCAATGGCAAGTGGACTCATTACATCGCCATCTGTCACTCGCAACCCCGCGATTGGCGGGATGATGAGATCCAACTGATTGAGGAAATCTCAAACCGCATCTTTCCCCGTCTGGAACGTGCCCGTACTGAAGCCGCCCTGCGCCAAAGTGAGGAGCGGTTTCGCACCGTCACAGCGACCGTTCCCCAACTGATTTGGACGGCAATGCCTGACGGGCGTGTGGACTACCTGAGTGACCAGTGGGCAGACTACGTGGGTCTGCCGCCAGAGCAATTGCATGGTTGGAGTTGGCAACAAGTTACCCACCCGGAAGATCTGCCCAATACAGTCCGGGACTGGCAGCATTGTCTTCAGTCGGGCGAGCCGCTAGAAATTCAACATCGATTTCGCCATCGCACTGGGGAATGGCGCTGGCAGTTAGTGCGTGGTATTGCCATTAAGGATTCAACTGGGAACGTCAAAAAATGGGTCGGCACCTGCACCGACATTCAGAGTCAGGTCGATATTAAAGAAGCATTGCGTAAGTCAGAAGTCAAATATCGATCGCTGTTCGATTCCATTGATGAAGGCTTTTGCATTATCGAAGTATTGTTTGATGCCGCCGGAAATGCCTTTGACTACCGCTTTTTAGAAGCGAATGCTGCCTTTGAGAAACAGACAGGGCTGGTGGATGCGATTGGCAAAACCATGCGAGAGTTTGCCCCCCAGATGGAGACGCACTGGTTTGAGATTTACGGCAGAATTGCACTAACAGGGATACCAGAGCGGTTTGAGAACACGGCACAGGAATTGAGACGGTTTTATGATGTTTACGCCTTCCGTATGGGTGAGCCCCAGGAGCGTAAGGTAGCGGTTCTCTTCAATGACATCAGTGAGCGCAAGCGCATCGAAGACGAACGCAAACGGGCAGAACAGGAGTTGCGAGAAAGCGAGGAGTGGGCACGCTTAGCGATCCAGGTTGCCAGATTAGGCGGGTGGCGGCTGCATCTGGATACTAGCCTCGTTGAAATGGACGAGCGGATGCGGGAAATTTGGGGAGAGTCAGAGGATATGGTAATGGTTCCTCTACCGCAGGTACTGGAGCGGATGCACCCGGACGATCGCAAACGAGTCGCTGCTGAGGTGAATGCAGCGATCGACCCTCAATCGACTGGAACCTATGAGATTGAATATCGCATTGTGTGGAATGACGGCACCGAACGATGGGTGTTGGCTAAAGGACAAGCCCAATTTGCAGGAGAAGGGGAGTCTCGCCGAACGGTTGATTTCTTTGGCACATTGCTGGACATTACCGATCGCAAACAGGCAGAAGTTGAACGAGAGTTGTTACTGCAACGGGAGCAGTTAGCCCGCGAAGAAGCCGAACAAGCGAACCGGATTAAAGACGAGTTTTTGGCAGTGTTATCCCATGAACTGCGATCGCCGCTCAATCCCATCCTCGGTTGGTCAAAATTGCTCCAGAGTGGCAAGCTAGACCAAGCTAGGACAGCCCAGGCATTAGCTACGATCGAACGAAATGCCAAACTGCAATCGGAATTAATTGAAGACTTGCTGGATGTATCGCGAATTTTAAGCGGTAAATTGAGCCTCAATGTGGCTCCAGTGAATCTTGCTACTAACATTCGGGCAGCGATGGAAACGGTACGGCTGGCGGCAGAAGCGAAATCAATCACAGTAGAAGCAACGCTTGCACCAGATGTCGGAATGGTTTTGGGTGATTCTACTCGCTTGCAGCAGGTGATTTGGAATCTTCTTTCCAATGCAGTGAAATTTACTCCAACGGGGGGAAGAGTTGAAATCAGGTTGTCATTCATCACTGCTCATACGTCACGCATCAGTCCCGACGGACAAGTGACACAGGACAAGGAACTAACAACACATTACGCTCAAATCACGGTCAGTGATACAGGACAGGGAATTATGCCCGACTTCCTGCCCTACGTGTTTGACTACTTCCGCCAAGCAGATGCGGCAACCACTCGCAAATTTGGTGGTCTGGGATTAGGATTGGCGATCGTGCGTCATTTGGTTGAACTGCATGGAGGAACGGTGAGAGCCGACAGTTTAGGAGAGGGACAAGGAGCAACCTTCACCATTCGGCTCCCACTCTTACACAGTCCATCACAAGCAACCCAGGATGGGCGATCGCCGCAACTGCCCCTCGATTTAAGCGGCATCAAAATTCTAGTTGTGGACGATGAAACCGATACCCGAGAATTGGTAGCGTTTGTTTTGGAGCAGCAAGGGGCACAGGTAACCACCGCAACTTCTGCCCATGAAGCACTGCTAGTGCTGCCTCAAGCCAAACCCGATGTGCTACTGAGTGACATTGGGATGCCAGGGATGGATGGTTATATGCTGATCCAGCAGGTAAGAACGTTAGCCCCTGATCAAGGGGGACAAATTCCGGCGATCGCTCTAACTGCCTATGCTGGAGATACCAATCAACAACAAGTGATTGCCGCAGGCTTCCAAAAACACATCTCAAAGCCCATCGAACCCGAGGAGTTGGTGCAAGCGATCGTTCACTTAATTCGTTCTACCTAGCTGCCATCCGCTCGAAGAAGCGGCACTCTGACAATCAGGTTGTTCCCCCCCCTTCTCCTACACTTTCGACCTGAATTGCGCCGCTATAAAGTTCGATGCCGTGGAAATTAGCTTGACGATTACAGTTGCTATAGTTTCTCTATGACTGATTAAGGTAAGGAAAATTTCTTACTCGAAGTTTTCTGGGCGGCTTTTGAGAGTGCAATGCTTGAAGCAGGTGTCTGGGAGATGGCTAGCAGAAACCTAATTACTGGGAAGCATGTGTGATATGAATGACGAGCAGGCTGAACATCATCTTCAGTTCCTTAGACAGCAAATTTTAGCTTTACGGAAGGGAAGTAGCGTAGATTGGGAGACCGTGGATGCGGGGCTAGAAGATTTGCAGGTGCTTTATGAGCAGATGCAGACGAACATAGAAGCAGCCGAGGTTGTTCAGGAGGAACTGCTGCTGCTGAAGCAGTATTATCAAGATTTGTTTCAGTTTTTCCCGATCGCGTCCTTAGTGACCGATGCCAATGGGGTGATTCTGGAGGCAAATCAGACGCTCTCTCAACTGCTAAATGTGTCTCGTAACTACTTAATCGGTAAACCTCTGATCGTGTTTATCGCCGAGGGCGATCGAGTTGCCTTTCGGACTCATCTCCATCAACTGTCTCAAAGTACGGGCACTCAAATCTGGCAACAGAGCTTGCATCCTCGAAATGGTACACCCATCATGGCTGAGTTGCAGGTGGCAATTACCCGTAACATCGATGGCTGGATTGAGTACCTGCGAATTGGTGTGTATAACTTGAGTCAATCTCAGTCAGTGATTTCCCACTCGCAGCAACGGGAACGTCTGGACAGGGATTTAGGAACAGGAGCACTAACTGGGTCGCAATTGCCTGCGTCGCTCGACGGCTTACGGGTGCTGGTGGTGGATGATGAAGCCGATGCTCGTGAATTTGTCATGGCTGTGCTGGGGGCGTATGGAATTCATGCCAGGGCGGTTGCCAGTGCGGCTGAAGCGTTAGCAGAACTAGGACAATTTCGTCCAGATGTTTTACTGAGTGATATTCGTATGCCTGACGGAGATGGCTATAGCCTGATTCGGCAAATCCGCGCTCTAGAGGCTGATTACGGTAGGCATCTTCCGGCGGCTGCCATGACTGCCTATGTAGATGAGGATCGAGAAAAGGCGATCGCGGCTGGATTTGAAGCGCATTTACACAAGTTAGCTCAACCCACTGATTGGATTGCCATCGTGGCTGAATTGGCAGGGCATCCCTGCAATCGGTAGTACAGGTGGGAATGGGATCTCACTCTTTGCTGAGACTCTCCTTGATACCTTTAAAGCATCCTCTAAAACGTACTGGCTAAAATTTGCGCCACGGTTAACGTCAACTCAGGGAAAGTTTGGGACTGAATTATGAACTCTCCTGTAAATACAGTGTCGTCGTAGCGACCTTCATTTAACTGGCAAATCGTCACTGTTGCGGCTAATGGGTCAACAATCCAATATTCTGGAATCTCCAACACACTGTATTCGCTATATTTGGCGCGGTAGTCTGCCGATCGAGTGGATTCGCTTACTACTTCCACCACTAACAAGGGGGGTGGTTCATTTAGATCAATCACCGCTTCCCGGTCTGCCATTGCTTCCCATTGGGCGATCGACAAAACAGTCACATCTGGAATTCTGGAGGTATCCCAACGTCCTCCCCGAGGCGATCGTACCCCAATCCGCATATCTTTGGCAGTCCACGGCAATCCCAATCGGCGAATCTCCTGCTTAAATTGGTCATTCAGGAACTCGCTAATGGCTCCATGCTTCCCCGTTCCTAAACTCATCGGAAGTAGCTCTCCATCCACAAGTTCATAACGGGTGTCTGTGCCATCATCATAGTTCAGGTATGCCGCAAAACTGAGCTTCTGCGTTGTTGTGGTCATGGCAAGCTACCTGCAATTGGGGGAGTAGTTTTATTTTAGACCGATTACGACTGGCTATAGAATTGCTCTTTGATGCGGTGGCAGTAGGCTGAGAGATTGCTTAAGGCTTCAGCCCGTTCTTTCAAAGGCGACTCAATGGGTGCCCAGAGAATATTGGTAAGCAACCCATAGGCGGCAGCATCCACACTAGTCGGGCGATCGCCCATTAAGAATGGCTGATCGGCTAAAAAGTCAGAGAGGGCCGTTAAATCCGTACTACCAATCTGATAAATTTCTGCTGGCGTATGCCGACCGATGCCATGCCCTTTGAGACTCTGCAACATTTGCTGGCGAACTTGTCTTGGCACAATAGTTTTCAGCACAGGGGGAAGATTAGAGAAATAAGCGGCTTTCACCGTTTGCCAGTTTCTGGGATCTTGCCAACGGCTATAGACCGCTACCCAATACAGGTTTTCCTCAATTAAGCGCTGCATTGCCAGGGCGATCGCGCGATCGCGATGGTTCAAGTGCTGATCCAGTGGATCTCCATAGGTGGCTTTCAAATACTCAATAATCAAATTCGAGTCTGCAATGGTCTTGCCCTGATCAGTAATGTAGGGCAGTTTGCCCTTGGGAGCCTGACTTAAATCAGCATTGGAGGCAAGTTCAAACGGCAGTTGTGCCATGCGCAGGTAGGTTTCCAACTTGAGACAGAATGAACTGGTATTCGGCAATCCCCAATCTGGGGCAAATTGATAGAGCGTGATCATATCTATCTCCTGGGCATAAGTGGGTCAGCGATCGCCGTAACGTGCTTTATTTTAGAGCAAACGTACTATTTGATCCAGCCTTGCATCAATCACAATGAGAGCCGCGATCGTAACTCCTATACAGACAACAAACTCCACCTGACAATTCCGGATTTCCCGGATTTACAAACCAGAGGTAGAGGTGCATTTGAGAGCATTCGGCTAATATCGTCAGCGATGCATCAGTTGAAGTGGATTCATGAACATTCAGATATCCGCTGCTTGGGAGAAGGTACAAGCCATGATCAATGGTTTTATTGCCCTCATGCCCAATGTAGTGCTGGCACTAATTGTCTTTGCGATCTTCTTTGCGATTGGCGGCACGATTCGCCAACTGGTAAGACGCTTCACCCGCAACCGTCGCCATGCCCGTAATTTAGGACTAATTCTAGGACGATTGGCACAATGGACAACAATCTTAATCGGACTCTTTATTGCCCTATCGATCGTCATTCCGACCTTGCAGGCAGGTGATTTAGTACAACTTTTGGGAATTAGTGGGGTTGCGATCGGGTTTGCCTTCCGCGATATTCTGCAAAATTTCCTGGCAGGAATCCTGATTCTGTTAACGGAACCTTTTCAACTGGATGATCAAATTGTTTTCAAGGACTTTGAAGGAACCGTTGAAAATATTCAAACCCGCGCTACAACGATTAGAACCTATGATGGTCGCCGGATTGTCATTCCCAATTCCGAGCTATTTACTAATTCTGTCACCGTCAATACCGCCTTTGAACATCGCCGCTTACAATATGATGTTGGCATTGGCTATGGGGATGATATTGATGAAGCAAAACGTCTAATTTTAGAAGCCATTCACGAAACGGCAGGCGTATTACAGAAACCTGCTCCCGATGCGATCGTCGTTGGTTTAGCCGAAAGTACCGTCAACATTCGTGCCCGTTGGTGGGTGCAACCGCCGCGTCGGGCTGAAGTTTTGGATTTACAGGATAAAGTATTGACGGCAATTAAGCGGAAACTAACGGCGAATGGGATTGACCTACCTTTCCCGACTCAACAGATTCTTTTCCACGACCAAACCGAAGAAACCGATGGCGATCGCTCCCGCCAACGGGAGGGCTGGCCGGCTGGTCAACGAGAGGTTCCCCAACCCCGGAGTATTGGCGGCTCCCTACGGAAATTGGCGGAGATGCGGGCGCGTCGGGAGGGCAATGGTCATGCGCGATCGAGCCAGGACGGATAGCACATCACGGTTTAACCAAGGTTGCTATGGTAGTGCAGGGGTAAGGTAATCGTAAATGTCGTCCCTACATTCAAACTGCTATCAACTTGAATTTGTCCATTGTGTAAATCGACAAACCGTTTGACGATGTTTAGTCCCAAGCCTGTGCCGGGAATATTACTGACATTCTTACCGCGATGGAAGGGTTCAAATACATAGGGCAAATCCTCGGGCGGAATGCCAATGCCTTGATCAATCACCCGCAAGATTACCTGTCCCTGTCGCTTCAGGAGTTGCAGTTTAATTGGGGTACGATCGCGGGAATAGCGGATAGCATTAGACAGAACATTCGTGAGGATCGATCGCAATAGTTTTTCATCTAATTCGGCAACTAAATGACGATGCCGACTGATCACCATACAGGGTTGCCAATCGGTGGTTAACTGCATTTCTGTAACCAATGTTTGACAGAATTGTACCAGGTCGATCGGTGTTGGTTGAATCATCAACTTATGAGCTTCAATTTTGCCGATCACTAAAATGTCATCAATCATCTGGGTCATCCGTTCCACATCCGTTTTGATGCCATGCAAATATTCGCAGCGATGCTCAGGAGATAGTTGGGCATCATAGCGTTCTAATGAGGAGGAAGCTAACAAAATGTTATTCAGAGGATTGCGAAATTCATGACAAACCATCGCCACAAACCGGGACTTCAGTTCACTCAGTTCTTGCAATTGCTCGTTTGCCTGTTGTAATGCGGCGGTGCGATCGCGAACTTTTAGCTCTAACTCTTCATTGGTGCGTTGCAATAATGCCTCTGCCCATTTGCGTTGAGTAATATCCTGAAATGCAACAACAGTGCCAATCACATTCCCCTGTTGATCCTGCATGGGAGTGCTAATATATTCCACCGGGAAGCTAGAGCCATCCTTCCGCCAGAATACTTCGGTATTGGCACGATGAATCCGCCCATCGCGAAACGCGGCATAAATGGGACACTCATGTTTAGGATAGGGGTTACCATCGGGTTTAGAGTGATGTAATACCGCATGCATTGACTGACCAATCAGTTCACCAATTTCCCAGCCAATCATATTCGCGGCGGCCGGATTCACAAACGTGACTTTACCGTCTACATCCAGCCCATAAACGCCTTCTCCCACGGCATTCAAAATCAATTCATGCTGACGGCGCAGAATATCTAGCTCGGTTTCAGTCGGCTGAGGCGAAACTGCCAGGGACGCTTCGATCGAGTTGGTTAACGATTGTGACCAGTAGTACTGCCGCATGGGGTCTAAATCACTGAAAATAGCGCGATCGCAGAAGGTCTGTATCCTACTACACTACCGAGTGCTTTCGGTACAGCTAAAAACAAGGATTAGAGACTACGCTACATCACTCAGGGCGTTCTGTGAATCAGGCAGCGATGACAAAAGTGTTAGTGATTGACGACGAGGCGCAAACCCGCAATATGTTCATGCGGTGTTTAGCGTTTGAAGGATTTTGTGCGATCGCCGCCGAGAATGGTGCGATCGGAGTGAAGCTGGCTCAGATGCACCTGCCTGATTTAATTGTCTGCGACATTATGATGCCGGATATGGATGGCTATAGCGTCCTATCGGCAATTCGTCACCAGCGATCGACTGCCGCAATTCCCTTGATTTTTCTGACGGCAAAAGTGACGATGACCGATCTACGGCAGGGCATGGAAATGGGGGCAGATGATTACCTGACGAAACCCTGTAGTGTCGAGCAATTTCTGGCGGCGATCGCGACTCGTCTAGAACGCCAAGCCCAACTGCAACAGCATTTCAGTACGCCGTCCGTAGACAGTTCACCAGATCCCGAATTCTTCCCGGACTGTCCGCGTCTGGCTGCGGTATTCACATTTATTGAAGCCAACTATCACCAACCGATTAGCCTCAACGATGTCGCGAAGGCAGTCGGCTATTCTCCAGCTTACTTGACCAATCTGGCACAGGAGTTAACGGGATATAGCATCAAACGCTGGATTACCGAACGACGGATGGCACAGGCACGCCAGTTGTTACGGGAAACCGATCAACCGGTGCGACAGATCGCGGAAGTGATTGGTTATCCCGATGTCGGTTACTTTACCCGCCAATTTCGCCAGTTGCATGGCGATCCGCCCCAGTCCTGGCGCAATTCCCTAAGGTTGCGATCGGCTTAGGATTGTGGATTTTTTAAGTAGCAATTTTTACCCTCACCCTAGCCCTCTCCCTGGGGAGAGGGAATCCGCTTTCTGGCTCCCTTCTCCTGTGGGAGAAGGGTTGGGGATGAGGGCGCAAGAGCAAGAGCGAAAGAAAATCCCATTCGGGCGAAAATAACTCCAATGCGATCGCTGGCAATCCCCTGGTATGTTGCAAGGCAACAGTAGCGAAGTTTTATTCTCATTGAGAGGCGGAGCGGCGTATGGTATCAGTGGATGTGCGATCGGACATAGAGTTAAGTCGTTGTCCCTGTGGGGGCAGCCACTTTCCTCAGGATCACTGGCAAGCGGCGGAAGGGATGCCGACCGATCCCGCCGAGTTAATCAATGACCTGATCCGGATGGGGTTGTATCAGCCGGAGGCGCTAGAACTGGCAAAGACCTTGACCGAACTGGAGATGAAAGAAGCGCTGCTGCTGCGGCAGGTCGGGGGTGGCAATCCGAAACGGGAGCGGTTCTGCCGAGAGCTGATTCAAGCGGCGGGTGGGTTGGATCAAGTTTTTGCTGCTGCCTTTGGGGTGCATGCCACAGAGTTTTTTAGTAGCGCTATTCGTAGTAGCGACTTTAGTCGGCGCGAGTTTTTGAAACGAGTGGCAGTCGCAGGAGCGCTGGTGGCAGCGGCGAGTTGTGGTCAGCAACAGTCCAATTCTCCAGCAGAACAGTCCCCAGCCGCCAATGCTCCGACCAATTTAGAGAAGAAAGATTTGACGATCGGCTTTATTCCGATTACCTGTGCCACGCCGATCGTCATGTCTGAGCCATTGGGCTTTTATAGCAAGTATGGCTTGAATGTGAATGTGAAAAAGATGCCGAACTGGGCAGCCGTCAGGGATTCGGCGATCGCGGGTGAGTTAGATGCCTATCACATGCTGTCTCCCATGCCGATCGCGATTACGATGGGCTTGGGGTCGGCAGCATTCCCAATCAAACTGGCTAGCATCGAGAATATCAATGGGCAAGCCATTACCGTTGCCTTAAAACACAAGGATTCTGTTAAAGAACCGAAGGACTTTAAGGGCTTCAAGATCGGCGTACCGTTCCCCTTCTCCATGCATAATCTGCTGATCCGCTACTACCTCGCGGCTGGGGGACTCAACCCCGATCAGGACGTGCAAATTTTCCCGGTGCCGCCCCCCGATAGTGTGGCAAAAATGGCGGCGGGTGAGATTGATGCCATGCTGATGCCCGATCCATTCAACCAACGGGCGGTGTTTGAGCAAGTTGGCTTTATTCACATGCTGACCAAAGACCTCTGGGATGGACATCCCTGCTGTGCCTTTGCCGCCAGCCAAAGCTGGATTGATGCGAACCCCAACACCTTCCGGGCAGTGAATAAAGCGATCGTGGATGCGGCTGCCTACGCCAATACACCTGCCAATCGTCCGGAGGTGGCTAAGGCATTAATTGAACGTAAATACCTCAACCAACCCTTGCCGGTAGTGGAAGCCGTCTTAACGGGTAAATTTGAGGATGGCTTGGGCAATACCCAGGAGGTTCCCGATCGCATTGGGTTTGACCCCTATCCCTGGAAGAGCTTTGCCAAATGGATTTCCTCACAACTGGTGCGTTGGGATTTGATGCCCCCGGATAAAGCTGACTACAACAAAATTGCTCAGGACATCTTTCTCACCGATCTAGCGGCGGAGTTGCAGAAAGAATTAGGGCAAACCCCACCCACAGAAACCGAACGCACCGAAGCTCTGAAGTATGACCAGTTTGATCCCAAAAATCCGGCTGCCTATGTAGAAGCCCAAGTTAAGCAGTTCAATGTGTAACCAGGTCTATCGCCATGACACAGGAAGTTTTACCGTCTGCCAGACCCCGACCCAAACCCCTTACTTTCAATTCAGATCAACGGGCATTTGTCCTATTCATTGTGATTCTGCTGGCGTTTCTGGGGCTATGGGAATTGGGGGCTAGAACCAAAATATTTCTCCCGATCATGCCCTCTGCCAGTCAGACAATCAGCGATGTCTGGTTCTGGATTTCCGATCCCTTTTTTGACAATGGCCCCAATGATCAGGGGATTGGGTTGCTGTTGATGACCAGCTTACGCCGCGTCTTGACTGGATTCCTATTAGGCTCCGCGATCGCCATTCCCCTGGGGATCTTAATTGGCTTATCCCAAGTGGTTGCCAAAGCCGTTGATCCGTTTATTCAAATTCTCCGACCTGTCTCTCCCCTGGCCTGGTTGCCGTTAGGACTAGCCCTTATGCGAGATTCCGAGAAAACGGCATTGTTTGTGATTGCGATTACCAGCATTTGGCCGACTCTGATCAACACCAAGTTTGGAGTCAGCAATGTTGACCCAACCTACATCAATGTGGCTCGTACCTTAGGAGCCTCCCGGTGGCGCACCATTACCAAGGTGATTTTGCCTGCTGCCGCTCCCCATATTGTGGCAGGGTTACGGATTAGCCTCGGTATTGCCTGGTTAGTAATTGTCGCGGCCGAAATTTTGCTCAGTGGTGGCATTGGCTACTTTGTCTGGAATGAGTGGAATAACCTGAAAATTACCAGTGTGATTACCGCCATTCTGGTTGTCGGCTTAGTGGGTCTGGTAATGGATCGCTTATTTAGTCTGCTGCAACACTGGGTGTCATTTGGGCAGAGGTCTTAGCGATGTATGACTCTAAAACTATGGTTTCCTCAATTAACACATCCGTTGCTCATCTCTCACTGCAACACATCTCTAAGGTGTTTCCGGGACGCAGTAGCCCCGTCGATCGCTTACTCCGACGCACTTCTAAAGAGTTTGTCGCCCTCGGCAATATTGATTTAGATGTGGCTCCAAATACCTTCGTCTCCATTATTGGACCTTCAGGGTGTGGCAAGTCCACATTACTGAATATCATTGCTGGTCTATCCCAACCGACGACGGGCAGTGTCACCATTAATGGTCAACCTGTAACTGCTCCTGGCCCCGATCGCGGAGTTGTCTTCCAGAATTATGCGCTGATGCCGTGGATGACCGTTGCCGAAAATATTCAGTTTGCGGTGGAAACCGTTTACCCGATGATGGCGATCGCGGAACGTAAGGCAATTATTCAGGACTACATTGCCTTAGTGGGGCTGCGGGGAGCGGAGGGTAAACATCCCCATGAACTCTCGGGTGGCATGAAGCAGCGGGTGGGTATTGCCCGCGCCTTAGCCATCAATCCCCAAATTCTATTGATGGATGAGCCATTTGGGGCGTTGGATGCGTTAACTCGCGGCTTCCTGCAAGACGAGATCGAGCGGATTTGGGAGCAGGAGCGCAAAACCGTAATTCTGATTACCCACAGTATTGAAGAGGCGCTGCTGTTGTCGGATCAAATTGTCATGATGACTCGTGGCCCGGCGGCTGAGATTGCCCAGGTGTTAGATGTCCCCTTTCCCCGTCCCCGGAAGCGGGAAGAACTGGATCAATATCCGGGCTACCACGCGCTTAAAACAGCGATGGAACAACACCTTTCCTATGAAACCCGGGCAGTGGAGGAGTCCCGAGTCAGAAAATAAGGGAGTTTCTTCCCTAAGTTAGCTACCGGATACACACATTTCTGCAACCCCAAAATTCGGCATTTTGCCCCCCTAGCCCCCCAATTCTGGGAGGAACTTAGGATTCAAAGTCCCCCAGAATTGGGGGATTTAGGGGACGAGACAGTTCGTAACGATAATCACTCAGGTTGCTGTGTACCCCATAGCCACATCTCCCCGTTTTGTCGTCAAATTATTGTTGAAAGGAGAGAACGATGTCAAACTCTGAAATTCCTACGATTACCGCAACTCTGTTAAAAGCCAAGCAAGCGAAAGGCGTGACCTTTACCGATTTAGAACAGGCGATCGGGCGAGATGAAGTGTGGATCGCGGCAGTGATTTATCGGCAGGCAAGTGCGTCAGAGGATGAAGCCAGTAAACTATTACATGCCTTAGGATTAAGTCAGGACTTAGTCCCAGAATTAACGGCTTACCCGGCGAAGGGCTTAGGGCCGATCGTGCCCACGGATCCCCTGATTTATCGCTTCTATGAAATCATGCAGGTGTATGGGATGCCGATGAAAGAAGTGATTCATGAGAAGTTTGGCGATGGCATTATGAGTGCGATCGATTTCACATTAGACATTGAGAAAGAAGCGGATCCAAAGGGCGATCGGGTGAAAGTGACTATGAACGGGAAGTTTTTGCCCTACAAAAAATGGTAGTCCGGAGTAATGCCGATGAAACGCCAGCCTATGACGGTACAACCACCAACGAGAACTACCTGGATCCCATTTATCACCAAAGTCTTAGCCTTTATTGGGTTGTGGCAAGTGCTGTCTAACAGCATCACGCTCTTAAATCGCTGGTTTTAATTTTCTACCCATCCTCAGATGTGCAAGTCCTGGGCATCTGGGGATAGGATTTTGTCTGCTCTGATGCTAATTTACGTCTCCTCCAAGCCCTACCTTGAGGCAAAAGCGGGTTCTGCTGGAAAACGGGGTAATTTAAGGCAATAAACCTGGCTTGGAAGGAAACTTAGCGATCGGATCTGAATGGCGATCGCCTGATTCCCAAACAGATTCAGATGTTAAACTTAACGATCAGCGGGAAAAGTTGTTCAGCATTGCCGTGATTGCCTGGAACTTGGCTATTATGCCAGAGAATAAGCGGCAACCCATGATTGACCAGTTGATCAAAGTGGGCTTGAAAGGAAATGAGCCGTTAGCTCAACAGAAAGTGACTTACGGGTTGCACTGAGAAAGTTTTTTCAGTTTTTGGCGACCGAAAAGGGGATGACCTATCAAAAAGTGCTGGATGCCCTGAAGTAGATATCCTACGGTATCTGATTGACAGCTCATTCAGGATTGCGCGACCCTTGCGGTATCTGCAAAGCAGTATGCTCTGCCAAGTCTTGCATAAACGCTTGATGAATTGGCTCAGCAATTCCAGTTTACAAATGCTGCGATTTTTCCGTCACCTCCAGAGTCATCCCCGCCTGACGTAACCGTTCTGCCAAAACTTGCCCTAATCCTGTGGCTGGAGTCAGAATGCCGCCTCGGGCTTGCCCTCCGGGTAGTTGATCCAGTTGCTGTGCCAAACTCAGTGCAGATTCGCAAACAAATTTCACCGTAGCGCGATTGCCAGGATCGCCCTGATCGCGAATGAGTCCTCGCATCTGGCGACCATCAACCGCCGTACCAATTAGTTCACAGGAAAACCAGCCCTCGTTCATGGTTTGCTCTGAGGGCCCACTCCCAGGTTGAGGGAGCCAGGGTTGCAAGAGCGATCGCAGTTGAGGTTGTAGCACAACTCCCGCGAACAGAGCCAGTCCGGCGGTGACACTGGTGGCTTTTAGCCAAGCTAATGGTGGATCAAATTTAAGATACTCTTGATAGGTAAACTCAGCCCCATAGGATTCTTGCCACTGATCGTATAGGGCACTGCTGCGACGCACCATCCGGGTATTGACAGGCCCCATGAAAAAGGGAGCCACCCAGGTATGGAGATCTGGATCAAAGGTGGGAACTTGCGGATCGCGATCGCCACCCGTATGGGGAGCAGCCGTTGGTGGGTTCAGCAGGAAGGGGTGTTGCATCTGGGCGGCAGCTTGAGAGTCATAGAGATTGAAGGCGGAGGCAAGAGTTCCCCCATTAAACCCACCGGCAGCCTGGAAATAGGCATTTACATGCCGACAGGACACACCCCAGTCGTGTTGCATCTGGCGGACAACCAGATAGGTACCGAGATCGGAGGGCACTGAATCAAACCCACAACCGGGAATGATCCGAGTCCCATCAGCCGCCGCTTGCTCATGGTAGCGATCGATCAGCGTTTTGACCCAGGGCGTTTCTCCTGTGATATCGACATAATGGGTTTGGTAACGCACACAGGCATCAACCAGGGGAGTGCCATAGAGGGCAAAGGGTCCCGCCGTCGTTAGCAATACGCGCGTTTGCGCCACCATTTGATCGATCGCAGATTGATCCCGACTATCAGCCACCAGAATATCAACCGCTACACCAATTTCATCCCTAATCGCAGCTAACTTTTGGGGGTTGCGTCCCGCGATCGCCCATCGCACTGGTTGGGCATTCACCTGGCGGGCAAAGTATTTTACAGTCTGTTTACCGACAAAGCCAC
The DNA here is from genome assembly GCF_050753385.1 of Pantanalinema rosaneae CENA516. Lineage (NCBI taxonomy): Bacteria > Bacillati > Cyanobacteriota > Cyanophyceae > Leptolyngbyales > Leptolyngbyaceae > Pantanalinema > Pantanalinema rosaneae. The sequence continues at coordinate 135,935 of NZ_JBLZFZ010000002.1, read as the reverse complement.
TCGCTCCATACAGCACAACATCATAGGAACGGTCAGACATAGCCGTGGTACTCCTGGTGAACAGTGGTTTACATTACGGGTTTTCCTGGACTAAACCCGTAATCGCGGTGATCAACTCTTCCGGCTCAATCGGTTTAGAGAGATGCCTTTGAAACCCGGCGGCGATCGCTTGTTGACGATCGAGTTCTCCGGCATAGGCAGTGAGGGCAATGGCAGGAATTTGTCCGCCCTGTTCCGGTGGTAACTGCCGCACCTGCTGTAAGAATGTATACCCATCTATTTCGGGCATTCCAATGTCGCTAATCAGCAGATCGGGCTGAAACTCCGGCAATATCGTTAATGCCGCCACCGCAGATGCCGCCACTCTGATTTCGGCTCCAGTCGCTTGCAGAATGGTACTGATCAACTCTCGCATATCAGTTTCATCATCTACGATCAAAATGCGGCGGTGAGCTAAGGGCAACAGAGCGGAGGGTAGGTGTTCCGACTCCCGGTGTTCTACATGACCAACAGCACTTGGTCTGAGGAGCGGTAGTAATACGGTAAAGGTGGCACCGCATCCCACTCCAGGGCTATCAGCGTTTACTGTACCACCATGTTGTTCAGTTAAATACCGAACGATCGCCAGTCCCAAGCCCAAACCGCCGAATTTTCGCGTCGTTGTACCATCCTCCTGCCGGAAATAGTCAAACACTTGGGGCAGAAACTCTGGCGCAATGCCCTTGCCAGTATCTTTGACCTGGATCTGGGCGTAGTTGCCAACCTGGTCTAAACGAATTTCGATTTGCCCTGCCTCAGAGGTAAACTTCACGGCGTTAGACAGGAGATTCCACATAATCTGTTGCAACCGACTGGCATCACCTGAAATCAGTCCTACTGCATTCGCAACCCGTTTGTGAATCGCAATACCTTTTGCCTCAGCCGCCAACCGTACTGTCTCTAAGGCTGCATCAATCACTGTTTCCAAATGAACGGATGCCACGTTTAATACCATCTTGCCGCGTAAAATGCGGGAGACATCGAGTAAATCTTCAATCAGTTGCGCTTGCAATTTCGCATTACGCTCGATCGTCTCTAGCGCCCGAGCCGTCGCTACAGCATCAAACTGCCGCGTCCGTAATAGTTTTGACCAACCTAAAATGGGATTCAGGGGCGATCGCAGTTCATGGGACAGCACTGCCAAAAACTCATCTTTAATCCGATTGGCTTGTTCTGCCTCCTGGCGAGCCGCGCGTTCTCTGGCTAACAGTTGTTCTCGTTCTGCCTCCGCCTGCTTCCGTGGCGTAATATCCTGAACCACGCCGAGCATCCCTAAAACGGCTCCCGATGCATCATATTGTGCTCGACCTTTGGCAGCAATCCAGCGACTGGTGCCGTTGGGTCGGACAACGCGATATTCAATGTCATAGTTGCTACGGTGGGCGATCGCGTGTTCCACCTGGTAACGTGCCCGGTCGCGATCGTCGGGATGGATCAGCGTTTGCATCTGTGACCAGGTCATATAGGGACCAGGGGGAATACTAAACATGGCGGCGGCTTGCTCGGACAACGTCACCATATCCGTTGTGGCATGCCAACTCCAGTCACCCAGTTTGGCAGCTGTTAAAGCAAAGCTTAATTGCTCAGCACTGTTCCGCAACGCTTCTTCAATTTGTTTACGATCGGTAATATCTAAGGCAATTCCGGTCATCCGTTGGGGCTGCTGGTGTTGATCGTAAAATGTTTGCCCAATCGCGGTTAACCAGCGCTCTCCGTGGGTAGGATGACAAATCCGAAACTCCACATTCAGATCCGTTTGATGCACCAAAGCTTGATGGGAAATCTGATCCACCCGATCGCGATCGGCAGGAATAATTGACTTTAACCAATTTTCATAGGAGGGGGCGGTCGTCGCCGGATCCAGTCCATACAGGTGGTAGTATTCCTCAGACCAGGTAACCTGATTGGTGGTAATGTCCCAATCCCACACCCCGGCATTTGCCGCTTGCTGAGCAATACGCAACCGTTCCGCACTCTGCCGTAAATGCTCTTCTGTCTGCTTATGCTGAGCAATATCCGTGACTAACGCCACAAATCCTTCTACCTGCCCCTGGGAATTCCAGCGCGGTACATAGGTGACACTGACATCCCGTACCCCAACTGCCTCAAACGGAATCTTGCTCTCAAACGTAACTTCCTGCCCTGCCAGCACTTGCTCTACATACGGTCGAATGATTTCATACGCCGCCTGACCGAGCACGTTCCACAGGTACTCGCCCTGCAATTCAGCCGCCGATCGCTGGAACAACCTCTCGTAGCCCTGATTGACAAATCGATAACGCTGTTCGTGATCAACCAACGAAATTAACACGGGCACCGTATTGGTGATCAACCGGAGTTCAGCCTCTCGTTGCCTGAGGGTATCTTCGGCATGTTTGCGATCGGTAATATCCAGCGTCACACCTACCAGGCGAATCGGTTCTCCCTGGGAGTTGTAGACCAGTTGCCCTCGAACGGTTAACCAGTGCAGACTACCATCAGGGTGATAACACCGCTCTTCTACCTCATAATCTGTCCGAGTTGAGATCGCTTGCTGAATGGTAGCTTGCACCATGGGGCGATCGTCAGGATGCAACGCGGCAAATAACGTTTCATGGGTAAACTCCGCCTCAGGGGGTAACCCAAAATTGGCTTTGCATTGCGCCGAACAGGTGAGAACGCCCGTCGTCAAATCATGTTCCCAGGAGCCCAGTTTAGCGGCCTGGAGGGCAACCCGAAAATGCTGCTCTTGTTGTTGTAAGGCTAATTCGGTTTGTTTGCGATCGGTGATATCGCTCAAGGAAACCGCGATTTGATCCGGTAACTGCACCACTACATGGCGAAACCACCCGGTTAACTGGGGACTTTGATAAAACGTTTCAAAGGTTGTAGAAATCCCACTCTCGGCAACGGCAACATAGCGATCGAAAATCCCATTCGTTTGACAATCGGGAAATAGCTGCAATAGCCGCTGCCCCAATAATTCTGCTTGCGTTAGATTGACACCTCTAGCAGCAACTGGATTCGTGTAAGCAATCACAAAATCCACGATCGTCCCTGTTGCATCTCGGAGATTCTGGAGAAGAATAAATCCGTCCGGCGATGCTTCTAGGATCCGGCGAAATTGTTCCTCACTTGCCGATACGGGAACAGGTTCTAAATTCCCTGGAGGAGCGGAATCATTCGTCACTATAACCTCCGCCTCAGTCATCCAGCCTTTGACTCCATCTCAGTAAAATACTGTTCTAGTAACCGTTGGCTCTGTACCTGAATCGGGTTGGTTTGGGAACGACTGCACTCTTGAAGCATGATTTGAATCTGTTTCAGTGCCAGGGGTGAGGGTTGCATGTGACCATTCTCCCAGCGATTAATCGTGCTAAAGGCGACTCCCAGGGTACTGGCAAACTGTTCCTGGCTTAATCCAATCAAGTGCCGGAGTTCACGAACGAGATGCCCCACTTCTGGTTGCCTGAGGGCGACTGTCTTTTTCAGCATGAGGGTTTACAACGGGAATAGAGCAAGTCAACGCCATATAGCGTCTGCTATATCCTTATTTTCAGCGGATTAATTTAGATCGCTATCTACCGAAAGACGTAATTCTTTAGAGATAGACGAGTTTGAAGTCACAAAACCCCGATCGCCCAGTCGCTGCCCAATCAGTAGATTATCCGGGCAGGTTGAGCCAAGGCATTGACTCGGTTTGAGAGGTCTGAACCCCATTCGCGCCGATCGTACGTGCGGTTTTGGTTAATTTCTGTTCACTGGCAATCCGTTTATTTGCTTTTACAGCTATATAACTGTATAGTAGTTTAATCTCACTAAATCGCTGCAATGGGCAAGCTAAGGTGATGCGAGTGAGGGAACGGGGATTCAAACCTAACTTAAAAATTACACTTAGGGGTCGCAAACATGGCGCATATTATTGTGATTGGGGCGGGATTGGGCGGTTTACCTGCGGCTTACGAACTCAGGCATACGTTGCCCCGTCAACATCAGGTCACACTAATTTCTAACCAACCCAAATTTACCTTTGTTCCCTCGCTACCGTGGATTGGTTTAGGGCTCCGATCGCTCGATCGCATTCAGTTAGACCTTGCCAAAGTTGTACCGCCGCATGGTATTGAGTTAATCATTGATGCCGTCACCGCAATTAACCCCCAGGAAAAGCAAGTTACCCTCAAGGATCGGACCCTGAATTATGACTATGTGGTAATTGCGACTGGGCCGGAACTGGCGCTGGATGCCTTACCTGGGCTGGGGCCTGAAGGCGGCTACACCCAATCGGTCTGCAACCCGCATCATGCGGTCTTGGCACACGAAGCTTGGGAGCAATTCCTGCACGATCCCGGTCCGATCGTGGTGGGGGCTGCCCCTGGAGCCAGTTGTTTTGGGCCTGCCTACGAATTCGCCTTGCTGGCCAGCTATACCCTGCGACAACTGGGATTGCGTGATCAGGTGCCGATTACGATGGTGACATCCGAACCTTACGCCGGGCATTTAGGGATTGGCGGGATGGCAAACTCGCGCTGGTTAATTCGGGCGATGCTTGCCGATCGCCATGTGGATGTGATGGACAATGTGGCAATTAGCCGGATTGAGCCGGATATGATGCACCTCGCAGATGGACGCAGTTTGCCCTTTAAATACGCCATGATTCTGCCGCCATTCCGGGGTCCCCGATTTTTGCGCGAAGCTCCCGGCTTAACCGATGCCAAGGGCTTTGTTCCAGTGTTACCGACCTATCGCCATCCCGACTTTGACTCCGTGTATGCAGTTGGGGTCGTGACGCAACTAAAACCCATAGAACCGACTCCGATTCCGATCGGGGTGCCCAAAGTGGGGCAAATGACCGAAGAAATGGTGATGACCGTTGCCCACAACATTGCCCTGGATCTGGGAGTGCTGGTTGGGCAACCGATTAAACCCACATTGCAGGCAATTTGCTTCGCTGATTTTGGCGATAGTGGAGCATTGTTCCTGGCAGATCCCCTACTACCCGATAGTGAAGGTCGTCGTCACCGGGCGTTTACCACCAAGGGCATTTGGGTGTCGTGGGCAAAAACTGCCTTTGAGCGATATTTTATGGAAAAAATGCGGATTGGCTGGACGATGCCCTGGTTTGAACGGGTCGGGTTACGGGTACTGGGATTGCCGTTAGTCGAACCGATCGCAACCTCATCGGAACCCATTCAGGTCAAAGGATGAGGATGATCTCAAGTTCTCTTCAGACTAATGTTCCATGATCATTCCAACTGACTGGAGTCAAGCAAGGGATATGGAAATTGTCTTTAACCCTGGTGAACTAGAACGGCTTGCCAGCCGATTTAAAATCCTGGCGGAACCTACACGCCTGCAAATTTTAGGGGCATTGTGCAATCAGGAGCGCAGTGTTCAAGAGATTTGCGATCGCACAGGATTACTTCAGGGGAACGTCTCTAAACATTTGCGTTTAATGAAAGATGCTGGCGTGGTGGCGTGTCGTCGAGATGGAGTATGGCGCTATTACCGGGTGATCGATACTGAATTGTTGGCCCTCTGTCGGTATCGACGACAACCCCCATCACTCAGGGATGAGTAACGTTTCGATTCATGACTTCTGCAACACAGACTTGATCCTATGATGCATACCACTTCCAATGACTCGCCCTATGAATCACTGGATGATTCTGGGAACGAATCCGTTGAGTCAACGCCATCTACTTCACTCAAAGTATCCCAGAACCATTGGGGACTGTGGTTAACGAGCGCTTTGCTATTGGTAGGCGGAGCTTGGGGCATTTTACAACTGACGCATTCTCCCCATGCCACAGAACCACCAAAAACTTCTGCGATCGCGGTGGACAGTTTACCCATTCGTGCCCATGCGATCGCGGATACGCTGGAACTTTCTGGAACCATTCGTCCCTTGGAGCAGGCAACGCTATCCACGCGGGTGATGGGGCGGATTACGCAGTTATCCCTGGAAGCGGGCGATCGATTTCGGCAGGGAGATGTGCTGGCACGCATTGATGTCATGGATATGAGTGCCCAGACGAATCAGGCAGAGGCGGGAGTGGCACAGGCAGAGGCAGAGGTGGCTCGCTCCCAGGCAACGCTGAATCAATTGGAATCACAAAAGCTGGAAGCTCAAGCCAGTTTACGATTAGCCCAGATTAATCAGACTCGGATGGCACAACTACAAGCGGAAGGAGCGGTTGCCCGATCGCGCTTAGATGAAGCTAACACCAGCCTGGATGAAGCCAAAGCTCGCGTTGCCCAGACTGAAGCTGGCATTCGTCAAGCCCAGGCAGCGATCGCGCAAGCCAAAGCCGCCGTGAATCGGGCGGAATCCAGTGTCACCTCTGCCTCTGTGAGTGAAAGCTATGGTGACGTAATCGCCCCGTTTGATGGGGTTGTGGTGCAGAAGCTTGCCTATGTGGGTGAAATGGCGGCTCCGGGCACCCCCCTAGTAAAGCTGGAAAATCCCGATCGCTTACAGTTAGAAATCTCGGTGCCCGAAGAGAACCTGCAATTTGTGCGAGTAGGACAGTCGGTACAGGTGCGAGTGGATGCCGTCAATCAAACCGTGAATGCCACTATTCAGCAAATTGTGCCTGCTGCCGATCCCACCTCTCGGAGTTTTCTGATCAAAATCCCGTTGAACAATTCCGGTAGGTTGATTTCTGGGATGTTTGGGCGTATTGCCTTACCACACGGCACCCAACAGGCGATAACGATTCCAGTTGATGCCCTGATCCAACGGGGACAGTTGCAAGGGGTCTATGTGGTGGAGGATAGTTCTGAGCAACCGACCGCCGTATTACGCTGGGTGAAAACGGGGAAGGTGCAAAATGATCAGGTGGAAATTGTGTCGGGATTGATGGCGGGCGATCGCATTGTGACAACGAATCCCCAGCAACTGCATGACGGACAACCGATCGCCATTCGGGCATCAAGGAACGGCTTATGACACACAATGAACCGAATGGGCATCAATTGCCATCTCCGTATCGGACTCGCTTAGGGTTCGTCGGTAATTTAGCGAAACAGTTTATTGATTCTAAATTAACTCCCTTAATTATTGTGGTTGCCCTATTGTTGGGGATTGGGGCAACGTTGATTCTGCCCCGGGAAGAAGAACCACAAATTACTGTACCGATGGCAGATGTCTTCGTGCAAATGCCAGGAGCCTCTGCCCAGGATGTGGAACAACGGGTCACGGCACCGATGGAGCGGTTGATTAAAGAGTTACCGGGTGTGGAATATGTGTATTCAACCTCTCGTCCCGGATCATCGTTAGTCATTGTGCGGTTTCTGGTGGGACAGGATACCGAAGATTCCATTGTGCAACTGTACAACAAGCTCTATGCGAACTTTGACCAGATTCCTCCCGGTGTTTCGCAACCCTTAATTAAGTCGCGATCGATCGATGATGTCCCGATTCTCACATTGACGCTCTGGGGTGAACAAACGACGGGTGAAGAGTTACGCCAAATCGCGGCTCAACTGAATGAACAAATTAAACAAGTTCCAGATGTTTCAGAAACCACAATTATTGGTGGGCAGAAACGCCAACTGCGAGTGGATCTGGATCCCGTTCGCTTAAACGCCTTTGGATTAACTCCATTGGAAATATCCACTGCACTGCGATCGCAAAACGTAGAACTGACGAGTGGTGCGTTTAACCAAAATAATCAATCGTTTTTGGTGAGAACTCAAAGCTTTATTCATTCGGCTGAAGAGGCAAAGGGATTAGTTGTTGCCGTGGCTAATAATCATCCAGTGTATCTTCAGGATGTAGCAACGGTGACAGATGGCGCCGAGGAGCCAGCCAGCTACGTGTTCTTTGGGCAAGGGGCTAAAAGTCACGCTACAGAGGCAAACCATCAAGCTGATTCAGCGCCAACCGTTGGTGAAACGGATGCTGTGACGATCGCGATTGCAAAACGTTCTGGTGCTAATGCAATTCAGGTGTCCCATCATGTGCTGCATAAACTTGAGCAAATTCAACGGAACTATATTCCTAACAATGTGCATTTAACCGTCACTCGGGACTACGGCGAAACGGCGGCAGAACGATCGAATGAACTGCTGTTTCACATGCTGATTGCGGTTGGGTCTGTCACCCTCCTGATGTGGTTTGTCATGGGTAAGAAGGAGGCGATCGTCGTTGCAATTTCGATTCCGGTGACGTTAGCGTTAACTCTGGCAAGTTTTGTTTTCTATGGCTTCACCTTAAACCGGGTGACATTCTTTGCGTTAATTTTCTCGATCGGGATTTTAGTCGATGACGCGATCGTGGTGGTTGAGAACGTGGGGCGACATCTCCAATTACCAGAAAATCAAGCCCGATTGAAACAATCCAGCAATCGACGACGCACCTTACAAAAAATTGTGTTGGAGGCGGTCGATGAGGTCGGTAATCCCACTATTTTAGCGACCCTGGCGGTGATTGCCGCGATTCTACCAATGGCATTTGTGGGTGGGCTAATGGGACCCTATATGCGCCCGATTCCGTTAGGGGCATCGGCTGCCATGATCTTCTCCGCTCTGGTGGCATTTATTGTCGTCCCCTGGACAACCATGCGAGTGTTCAGCGGGTCGAGTCTTCACCATACCCATGATCATGAAGAGGATGCCCTGAGCCGATTATACCGTCGGTTCATGTATCCCCTGGTGCATTATCCCCGTCGAGGTACAACGTTTCTGGTGGCAACGGTACTGGCACTCGTCGTCATTGTCGGCGGATTGGCAGGCTTCCGGCTGGTGATTCTGAAAATGTTACCGTTTGACAATAAAAGTGAGTTGCAGGTGGTTGTGAATCTACCTGAAGGTACTACGCTGGAACAAACGGCTAGAGTCACCCGGGAGATGGGAGAGTACCTGGCAACGGTGCCGGAAGTGATTAATTATCAAAGCTATGTGGGGACTGCCTCACCTTATAACTTTAATGGTTTGGTGCGGCACTACTTTCTACGATCGGGGGCAAATGTTGCTGATATTCAAGTCAATTTTCTGCCGAAGGGTGAGCGTCAACGCCAGAGCCATGATATTGCTAAAGCGATGCGTCCGAAGCTGAAGGAAATCGGCGATCGCTATAATGCCCGGATTCAAGTGGCTGAAATTCCGCCGGGACCTCCGGTGCTACAAACCTTAGTCACGGAAATTTATGGGCCTGATTATCAGGGACAACTGGATCTGGCGAAACAAATTCGCCAACTGTATCAATCAACCGATGGGGTAGTTGATGTGGATTGGTATGTGGAAGCTCCCCAAACCGATTATCAACTCGTCATCGATCGCGAGAAAGCCGCCTTAAATGGCATCAGTCCGGCTCAAATTTCGGAAGTGTTGCAACTAGCACTGGCAGGTCAGGAGGTCGGACTACTGCATGATCAGAATGCCCGTGAGGATGTGACGATTAATCTGCGATTTAGTCAATCTAACCGGACAAGTTTAGATGATTTGAAAGCGCTGAACGTAAAGGGAGCCAATGGTAATTTAGTGCCTCTGAGTGCTCTACTCAAGACCAATCCCACGATCGCAGATACCAGCATTTACCACAAAAATCTCCAGCCTGTAGTGTATGTTCTGGGGGATGTATCTGGCAGAGTGGAGAGTGCCGTCTATGCCATGCTGAATCTCCAGCCCAAAATTGATCAATTAATGCCAGCGACCGGTAGCAAAATTCAAACTTACCTGACGGAACAGCCTCCTACGACCGAAACCTATGCGATCAAATGGGATGGGGAATGGCAAGTCACCTATGAGGTGTTCCGTGATCTCGGCATTGCTTTTACCGTGGTTCTGGTATTGATTTATGCACTCGTCGTCGGTTGGTTCCAATCTTTTACCACGCCATTGGTGATTATGGCAGCGATTCCCTTTTCACTTGTGGGAATTATGCCCGCCCACTGGTTAATGGGATCATTCTTTACGGCTACTTCCATGATTGGCTTTATCGCTGGTGCTGGGATTGTCGTGCGGAACTCCATTATCTTAGTAGATTTTATTGAATTGCGCCTGAAGGAAGGTATGCCCTTGGAAGAAGCGGTAATTGATGCGGGCGCAGTGCGATTTCGTCCCATGCTCCTGACGGCAGCCGCCGTGGTTGTAGGATCGGCAATTATTCTGGCTGACCCGATTTTCCAGGGCTTAGCGATCTCCCTAATGGCGGGTGAAGTGGCATCCTTGTTATTATCGCGATCGGCAGTACCAATCCTCTATTACAAACTCTGGCGTAATCGCCAACCCAAGCTACAGCCCCCTAACCATCCCATCTCAAAATCTCCCACGTTCACTGACCTTAGTCCCACCGATTCTTAACTCATGGAACCGATTCGTATCCTTTACTTCTCTGATGTTCTCTGTATTTGGGCATACATTGCTCAGATCCGGCTGGATGAGTTAAAAACCACCTTTCAAGACAAGATTGCGATCGAGCAACATTTTGTCTCAGTCTTTGGGAATGCGCGGGAAAAGCTAGAGAATCGTTGGCGCGATCGTGGCGGGTTACAAGGGTATAGCGACCATGTGCAGGGGGTTGTTAAGAAGTTCAACCACATCACAGTACATCCCGATATTTGGACAACCGTAGTGCCGCCATCCTCCGCATCCTGTCACTTGTTTCTCCATGCGATTCAGTTACTCGAAATCAAAGGAATTGTGCCTGCCTCGGATCAGATGTTTGAAAAAGCCATTTGGGCATTTCGAGAACAGTTTTTTACTCAGTTAGCCAATGTTGCCGATCGTCAAGTGCAATTTGCCATTGCTGAAGCATTAGGACTACCGATCGCGGACATTCAAGCACAAATTGATAGTGGTGCAGCATACGCCCAACTCTCGCAGGATTTCGACCTGGTCAAGGAACATAGCGTCTCTGTCAGCCCCACCCTGATTTTTAATGAAGGTCGGCAACGATTGAATGGCAATGTCGGCTATCGGGTGATGGAAGCCAATATTCGCGAACTCCTGCACAATCCACCGGGCGAACAGTCCTGGTGCTGATGTTAATGAGGTAACAGTGCGATTGGTGAGCCATTTACGGTGTTAGCATCAGATCCCGACTCGGTGGCTTAGCAAGTTGTAGTGGATCATATCCTAGTTGTTGAGTCATCCGCTCTCTGGCTAATGCTCGGTATTCCCAGAAATGCTCACCTGCTGCACATAGCCCTAGGTAGGTATTGAGAACTTGGGGTTTCTGGAATAAGATGATCCAGAGTTGCCACCAAAATTGTCGTCGAATAGCGGGGCGACGAATTCCTTGGTGCCAAATCAGTTGCATCACTAATTTCAACCCTTTATTGAGAGGAAACTGCATGGTTTGCTTGTGATTCTTTTGGAAATGCAGCTTCAGGCATTGCTGAAAACAGCGTCTCAGATAATTTCTCGGCTCATACAACGTCCACAAACCTTCGACATACTCTTCGGCTATTTCGGTGAGCGGGCGAGTTGGCACAAAATTCATCAGAGTATTCTGATCCCCCGTGGCAAGCTGACTGCCCTCAATTAACCGCCGCTCTTGTTGTAGCCGCTCCCACAAGGCAGTATTCGGCAATGCTTGCAGGATGCCGACCATCGGTTGGGGAATGCTGGTTTGTTCAACAAACGCGGCAATACGATCGCCCGCGCCCGATCGTTCGCCATCAAACCCCAGAATAAATCCAGCATAGATGAGTAACCCAGCTTGATTAATTTTATGACAGGCTTCTACTAGCGGATTGCGAGTATTTTGCAATTTACGAGTGACTTGTAAACTATCCTGATCAGGCGTTTCAATGCCAAGGAAAACGGCATAAAAGCCAGCCTCGCCCATCAGGTTGAGCAATTCATCATCCTCGGCTAAATTAACTGACGCTTCGGTAATAAAGCTAAACGGATAATGATGTTGCTGCATCCAGGGAATCAGTTCCCGCAGAAAGCGTTTGACATTGCGTTGATTACCAATAAAATTATCATCCACAATGAAAAGTGATCCACGCCAGCCTAAATCATAGAGGGTTTGTAGCTCAGCTAGGGCTTGTGTAGGTTCTTTAGTGCGGGGTTTGCGCCCATAGAGAGAAATAATGTCACAAAATTCACAATTGAATGGACAACCCCGCGAAAACTGGATCGCCATCAGTAAATAGGCATCCCGCTGCAACAGGTCAAACCGGGGCATCGGGCTTTGGGTAACATCCGGTTTTTCTGGAGAACGAAAGATGCCGTGGGTTTCGCCTTGACTGAGCGCTTCCAGGAATAGTGGTACGGTCATCTCCCCTTCATCCAGAATCAGAAAATTGGCACCAGCCTCCAAGGCATCCTGGGGCACAGATGTAGGATAGGGTCCCCCCACCGCGACAGGTTTACCGAGGCGAGCCGCTTTGCGGATCAAGGCTTGAAAATCAGATTTCTGTACAATCATGGCGGAAAGAATGACCAGGTCACACCACTGCCAATCAGCGTCAGTTTCACTCGCGACATTGCGATCGCGAAACCGGATCTCCCAGGTTGAGGGTAAGAGAGCTGCAACTGTAATAATTCCGAGCGGCGGAATCACTGCTTTCAATCCAGCAATTTCCATGAAGCGATCATAAGACCAAAACGATTGAGGAAATTGAGGATAGAGCAGGAGTGCTTTCATAAATCCCTTGGGTAGTTAAGTTGACTTGAATGTACGGAAAAGTATCGGATCAAGCAGCCTTTTGAAACCTCAGGATGTCCTGCCTTGTTTACAGCCTACAACCAGACAGGCATCACCTCATGGCAGTGGCTACAACGCCAGTACACGCCCCTTGAGCCAATGTGACGGAGTAAAACATACGAACAACAGGGGCAGGTATGTTGCGCTGTCATACTGTGATCAAGAGGAGTTGATGACCGGGTGCTCTGAGGCACTCGAACAGTTGGTTTCAGAGAAGTGATAATTAAAGCTAGCATGTTAAAGATACTGCCTATGAGGTGAGCTTAAGTGAAATAGGACTCAATCCTGATCTATCCTCAGGATGAAAATACGATTACATTAGAGGTGTCCAAAAACGCAAAATTGTCGTATTCTATTCTTGCAAGTTATATTCAAAAGAATAACTTCTTAATTGATCAAGACTAAGGCTCGTTTGCGTTCGGCAGAAGAGTTGCCTTGATCAATTGTAACTACATTGGGCTGGTATAGCTTAACCAGCACAACACTGGTTGACTCTCTATCACCCATAGAGCCAATTATAAATTGTGCCGTTTGGCATTATGGTTTTGCTCAATTCTGCTCTATCAATATTCGCCCCTTGAAGATTGGCTCCAGTTAAATCTGCTTCACCTAAATACGCTCCATCTAAGTCGGCATTACTCAGGTCTGTCTCCCGCAAATTGGCTCCAGTTAAATCTGCTCCGCGCAAATCAACGCCACTTAAATCCGCTTTGCCAAGGTCTGCTGACCGTAGATCAGAGCCTCCCAGCTTGGCTCCGCTAAGGTTCGCACCATTTAAATTGGCGTGGGTTAAATCTGCTCCACTCAGGTCTGCATCACTTAGGTCTGCATGAGTTAAACAAACTTGAATCATCGCAGCATCAGCCAAATTAGCCTGATTTAACTTGGCTTGATTGAGGTGAGCCTCTGTTAGATCTGCTCCACGTAAATCTGCCCCAATCAACTCGGCTCCAACGAGGTTTGCCCCAATTAACTTGGCACTGCTTAAACAAACTTGAACCAGGTTAACCCGACTAAAATCTCGTTGCCCTATGGCGTAGAGCCTCAAAATTTCTTGAGCATCCATATTTTCTCCTAAACTGTTAGTGATTTGTATGCAAGTGAATGTTGATTTGGTGTCATATTCTCAATGATGTATGAAATTAGAAATCTAATGTAGATCAGAGTTCCTTAGAAGCTCCGTGTTACAGGTCAAAACAACTTGCTATAGCTCCTCTTCCTCTTCCTCTTCATCTAAAGGATAGAGTTCTGGATCTAAAAAATCATTGATGTCCTCTGCCATTTTGTAATCTTTCAATTCATTATTCTCTTCACTAGAATGAAGCCTGCCGGAGCTTTCTAACCAACTCAATAATGATTCTCTGGCTATGGGCGGAACCACTTTAATTCGTTGGTTCCGAGGTTCTTCGCTTAGAGAAGGGTTATAACAGGGAGGTGTTGTAACTATTTTCTCTTTCATCAACGTTGCTCCAAATTGAGAATAAATGAATAAATAGGAGAGAATTAAACGACAATTCCGATTAAAGAACTATCGATTACTTCATCAACCTCTGGGTGCTTGAGGTGAGACTATTGCTCTGTTAGAGTAGTGACCAGCAGATGCGTTAAACTACTAAGAACCAATATGATTGTGATTTAATCAACACTATCAATAGTGACAAAAGAGCATAGTGCCTAATTCAGCCCTTTTGAGTAAATACTAGCTTTGAGCTTCTATCAGAACCAGTTCACGACCGACGCTGTGAGACTGTTGATCAGATTAAGGTTTTTCCAACAGATTTTGGTGTCACTATGGATAGCCTCTTAAATAGACCTCACCAGTTCCATTATAGTCTATTTAATCAGTAAATGGATTGCCTGACAGCTTGTACTAGATCAACGTTATGCACTCTATAACGCTCCTATGGGGATTGTGAGCAGTATTTCCGCCAGAAACTTCCTGACAAAGCCTCTACTATCTCATAAGCGATTTGAGAGTGCTACATAAGTTACAGCGATTAAGAACATACGACTTGAGCCAGTGAAGATAGCTACGTGGCTCGATCGATATTTTTTAGTTAAAATTGTCCTATTCTTGTAAGTCTTGTGCTAGTGTCCTTATCACAGGCTTATTTTCGGCTGTTGTAATTCGTTTTCAAAGCGTTTCTCCGAATCTAACTCTCTACACCATTGATCTCTGATTTGGGAGAATCCTTATGTCAGTTTATGTTGGCAATCTGTCTTACGACGTTACGCAGGATAGCTTGACTCAAGTTTTTGCAGAGTACGGTACTGTCAAACGCGTTCAGCTACCTACGGACCGGGAAACAGGTCGGTTGCGGGGGTTTGCTTTTGTTGAAATGGAGACAAATGCTGAAGAAACTGCGGCGATCGAGGCATTAGATGGTGCCGAATGGATGGGACGGGACATCAAAGTTAACAAAGCGAAACCTCGTGAAGAACGCGGTTCCTCCCGCCGCTATTAAATCTAAGCAGGCAACCAGAAAGGCAGACTCACCCTCGTGTTTGTCTTTCGGTTTTCTTCGCTGGCTCAATCTGTCAACTCATGAGGACATTCAGTGACCCAAGTTATTCCTGGGGAAAATGAAGGAATTGAATCAACATTGCGCCGCTTCAAGCGGGAAGTTTCTAAGGCTGGGATTTTTCCAGACATCAGGAAACATCGCCATTTTGAAACTCCAATCGAAAAACGGAAGCGCAAAGCACTGGCTAAGCATAAACAGCGTAAGAGAAAGTTTCGCTATTGATGGCTAAGGTTTCTCCAGGGCGATCGCAATTTTTTGCAGAACTCTGGTAATAGGTAGCTCAGAACACAAGTTTAAATTGCTGGCTGATTAGTAATGGCTGGCATTTTAGGGCTTGATGCGTATGGTTAAGTTGATTTTTTAACTCTCTGGAACACCATGAATACTAAGGAACTTTTGAGTCGATATGCAGCCGGACAAAGAGATTTTAGAAATTTGAATTTGATCGCAGCAAATCTGCGAAATATGAATTTAAGTGGAATCAATCTCAGCGGTGCTAATTTAACTAAGGCAAATCTGACGAGAACGAACTTAAGCCATGCGAATCTCACAGATGCTGTGTTAGTTGAGGCAAATTTTGCTGAAACAAATTTCACCCAAGCTAATTTGACCAATGTTAATTTAGGTGAAACTAATTTAAGTCAAGCTCATTTGCAAGGAACAACAATGCCCAACGGCATGAAGTCAACTACACACTCTCATCAACTTCAGGCTACTCTTACCAGAAAAGCGTGACTATCTCATTCCAACGATCCTAATTAGCTCAGTAGTGAGTGCGTTAGCTTTCTTGGTATACATCTTTCAGCAGCCTCCTAGCTTAATTCACCAGACATGGTTTGGTGAATTTTAGTCAGTCCTAAACTCCGACGCAAGAATCTGTCCTATCCTACAAAAATCGCTTGGCTATGCCAGTCTAATGGTGTGGATGATTCGAGGGCTACTATATGACCTTTGCAAATAAAACGGTAATCCTCACGGGGGCTTCGGCTGGAATTGGTCGATCGCTCGCCATTGCTCTGGCTGAACAAAGCAGTAATTTGGTTTTAGCGGCTCGTAGCCAAACGGCGCTAGAAGACGTTGTTCAGGCTTGTACTGAGGCAGGAGGTAAAGCGATCGCGGTTCCAACCGATGTCACCCAACCTCAAGCCTGCCAACACTTAATTGAGCAAGCGATCGCCACCTTCGGACAGATTGATGTTCTAGTCAATAATGCTGGAATTTCGATGCTGACTCGCTTCGACCAGATTACCGATCTGTCAATTTTCGAGCAAGTGATGCAGGTCAATTACCTCGGTGCTGTTTATTGTACCCATTATGCGCTCTCGTACCTCAAAGCCAGTCAGGGACTATTAGTTGCCGTCTCATCCCTCTGTGGTAAAACCGCCGTCCCCACTCGTAGCGGCTATGTTGCCAGTAAACATGCCATGCAGGGCTTCTTCGATACGCTGCGGATTGAACTTCAGGGAACTGGCGTAGATGTGCTGGTTGTGTCCCCCGGATTTGTGGCGACTGATATTCGGCAGCGAGCGTTAGGAGCCGATGGGCAACCCTTAGGTCAAAGCCCTCGGGACGAAAGTCAGGGCAATATGTCGATCGCGGAATGTGTCCGGCAAATTCTGGGGGCAATGGAACGGCGACAACGGGAGCACACCATGACCTGGAAAGGCAAAATTATCCCGTGGGCAAAATTACTGCTGCCAGGACTGGTCGATCGCATGGCTGCCAGGGCGGCTCAAGGTTCGTCCTCCCAACCAGTGAGACCCCGTTGATTCGGGAGAGAGGATGGCGACCACCACGACCAACTAGAGCTGTTGTAAATTATCGGTGTGAATTTTGAAGCGAGAGATGGCTGTTTGTAAGCCCTGGGCAACATGGCTGAGTTGGGTAATCACTGTGTTGGTTTCGTTGAGCGATGCGGCTGTTTGTCCAGACGATTCTTTCAACTGCATCATAGCTTCGCTAATCTGCTGCGCTCCCTGTGACTGCATCTCCATCCCATAATTGACCTGAGTAAATTGTGGCGTTAGGGTCTGTACTTGCTCAATGACCTGGGTGATTTGAGTGCTAATGGTGTCTATATCCTCTACGCCCCGATCGACCTGGCGAGCAAACTTATCCATCTCCATTACTCCCGTTGAGACGGCTGATTGCATAGCTTTCACCATCTGTTCAATATCTAATGTTGCCACAGCAGTTTGGTCAGCTAACCGGCGAATTTCGCGAGCGACCACACCAAAACCCAGCCCATGCTCCCCTGCCTTTTCAGCCTCGATCGCCGCATTAAGAGACAACAGGTTCGTTTGATCTGCCACCTTGGCGATCGTCGTAACAATGGTATTAATGTTGTTGGCTCTCTCGCTGATTGTCCCCAGCTTACTTGAAATGGCTGTCGTTGAAGCGGAGAGTTGCTGCATAGTACCGGCTATTTGTAACAGCCCCTGTTGGCCAGCATCCGCCGCCGCCGTAGTCGATTGAGCCGTGGCAGCAATCTCTTCCATCACTCTCGCCAGTTCACTCGCTGTAGTTGCGATCTCTTTAGCAGTGGCAACCACTTGGGTTGTGGCGGCTACTTGTTCATTCAGGGTGGCTTCCAGTTGTTTGCCGGAGGCAGCAATCTGAGTCGTTGAGGAGGTGACTTGAATGCCAGACTGCTGAACCTGGCAAATTAAGGTATTGAGGTGATGGGTCATGGAGCGGAACGCCATGAGCAACTTAGTAATCTCTTGGCTATCTGCTACCGTGATTTCGATCGGTGTTGTTAAATCTCCTACAGAAATGCACTCGGCAGTATGAACCACTTGATTGATTTTACGTCCCAGAGGAGCCGCGATCGCATGGCTCACCCATAGCCCGACTAGCACAACAAATACAGTCGATACCGCCGTTCCACCCAGAACTAAGAGGAGCATCAGGTGGCGAGCATCTGCTTCTTCCTGATTTTTCTGTGCCAGGAGTTGTGTCTGCTGAGCGACAATTTCTTGTCGTCTTGCTTCGGCTTCTAACATTCGTAGCGAGCTGAGTAACTCCTTCGCTTCATTGAGTTTGCGTTGCTCTACCAGAGCAAAAATTTGATCTGCCCGTCCCTGGATCTCTGTCCAATGGGTATTAAAGAACGCTAGCTGGGTTTTCAAGTAGGGATCTTGTCTCAGTTGACTCAGTTGAGTGGATCCCGATTGAAACACTTGCAGCCCATTTTCGTAACTTTTGAGATAGCTTTTATCGTTGGGAAAGAGCACATAGCCCCGCACATTCCGCACCATAGTGCCCATACCAAACGTCATTTCGTTGATGCCACCAATGATGATTTGAGCTGTTTCTACCGCCTCTTGTCGCTCAAATGTACTGAGGGCACTGGTATATACGATCGCTCCCAGACCTACTAGACAAAGAATTGGCAGTGAATAACCAAACAAGATCCGAATTTTGAGATTGGAGTTGTTAAACATGAGTCATTCCTGCATTGGAGTTCCAATATATGCCTAAAATCCTATGGATAATGCAATTTTTCCCAGGATGCTCAACAGAGATACAAAAGCGCCCTAATATCCACTCCAAGCAATTTCTATGTCAGAGGAATATAGAAGTAGTTTAAGTATTATTACCAAGTCATCTTAACTAACGATCGTGATTCCGTAGTTTCTCGATGGTTTTTCAGCGTTTGAGTGGAAGGTAGAAATGATCTCCGCAATTTCCTCCTTCTAATTTAATTTTCCTGGAGCTAGTTTTTATTTAGCAGATGTTTGAAAGGTCAGGATTGCTACTGTTCAATCATCCTCAAACATGTTTTGCAGCTTAAACCGTTCCACTATTGCGATTCACAGGTCATATACCAGGAGTTGTTTCATGATGAATTCGTTGCTCAAGGCGACAGCAGCAATATTAATGATGGCGGCTGGTTCTACAGTGTCTTTAGCGCCTGCATTCGCGCAAGAAGCACCAAGATGGGCAGTAGATGCTTGTACGAATGAAGTTGCCAAGTATGGCGTGTCGGTGACTGAAATTACAGATGTAATTACGGGCAAGGGTGGAGCAACATTGACCATGAATGGCTACAATTCAGCTTCTGTTCCAGTGACCTTTGTTTGTACTTATACGATCGATACCAATGAGGTCATGATTGAATACCAATAATCATTGGAATGGCGATCGCAAAAATCACTTGTTAGTCTAGAACTAACTACAGCTTGCACAATCATCGCTTGCCCTGGAACCTGGTTATCATGCCAGGTTTTTTATGCTGATCACAGCATCCTGAGTATAGGAGCTAACGGCAGATATAATCTCCCGTAGGGGATATTTCATCCCTCAAAAGCCGTTTTTTAGCTATCGCAATATAAAGATAATCTGTGCTTCTTACAGCCGTTTTCAAATGAATGCACCACACTTGTCAATTCGGTCAGCCCTCTTTTCTAGTATGCCCGTAGGGCTTTAAGCCCCCTTTCTACGATGCCGTCAGACCATATTCTGGAGGACTTTAGCTCCTGTTCCCCCAAAATTGGGGGCTAGGGGGGCGAAAACTGCTGTAAGCAGGATTCAGCCGATTAGCATGATGTTTGGCTATGGTGGAATAGAAGATAATTAGTCTGTCCATACTGTTATAGGTCAGAAGCTATGGATCACCTGATTGGTCATGTTTTACACGATCGCTATCAGATTCAGTCCTTGCTCGGTCGGCAAACCGGTCGGAGGACATTTTTAGCAAGCGACCTACAAACAGGATCGTCGGTTGTGATTAAGCTACTACTATTTGGGCCCGACTTTACCTGGGAGGATTTGAAGCTATTTGAACGGGAAGCTGAAGTCCTCAAAGCGCTTAATCATCCGGCAATTCCTAAATATCTGGATTACTTTGAGGCAGAAACGGAACTCGGTAAAGGGTTTGGATTAGTTCAAACGTATATCGAAGCGCAATCGCTCCAGGATTGGATTCAGTCTGGTCGTACCTTCAGTGAGACAGATTTAAAGGCGATCGCCAAACAGCTATTAAGCATTCTGGATTATCTACATCATCGTCAGCCACCTGTGATTCACCGAGACATTAAACCGAGCAATATTTTGTTGGGCGATCGCAGTGGGAATCAGTTGGGGCAGGTTTACCTGATTGATTTTGGGTCGGTACAAACTGCTGTACATACCGGAACCCGGACTGTCGTTGGCACGTATGGTTATATGCCACCTGAGCAATTTGGGGGTCATGCCACCCCGGCATCCGATCTGTATGCTTTAGGCGCAACGCTAATTTATCTGACGACAGGACAGCATCCGGATCAATTGCCTCAGCGTGAGATGCGGATTTTGTTTGAGGATAGCGTTAGTCTCAGTCACCATCTGACAGACTGGCTAACCTGGTTGACCGAACCCAGCACCGATTTACGGCTGAAGTCTGCCCAGCAAGCATTAGCCGCCTTAGAACAACCAACCTTACGCCAGAGTGGCTTGGCAAAAGTGACCAAACCCGTTGGGAGTAAGGTGCAACTCACCAACACTCGTCAACTGTTGGAGATTATGATTCCGCCACGCGGCTTTCACGCGGGACTGATCCCCATGATTGGCTTTGCCATTGCCTGGAATTCCTTTCTAGTCATGTGGTATGGCATCGCTTTTTCGACTTGGAGTTCTGGCGGCTGGTTTGCTGCCCTGTTTGCCATTTGTCATTTGGGGGTTGGTCTGGGTTTAATTTGGGGGATTTTCTTTACGCTGTTCGGCAAAACCAGATTGCGGATTACACCATTTGAGATTGTGCTAGCCTCTGAGGTCTTAGGCAGGCGGTGTTTCCCTTTTATTAAAGCCGATCGCAAAAATATTACGAAAATCGAACTGACCCGTCTGGTGTATAAACGAGACTCTGAGGGCAGTAGTGTTGCGGTGCCGCCACAGATTCATATTTGGGCAGGAACCAAGAAATTGTCGTTAGGCGGCAGCGATCGATTAACGCCTCCGGAACTAGACTGGTTGGCACAGGAGTTGAGCGGTTGGTTAAGGTTGCCAGTGACCAGTGATTAGTCATGACGATGGCTGTACCGTTTAGTCCATTTGGTACAGCCATTGCCTGCTCTACTCCGGTGGAGGATCTTCTAGACTGTTATCCTCCAAGTCAGGAAAGCTGGATAGAAACAGTGGCGGTGCTTGTTTTACCTTTGCTATCGCTAATGGTATAGGTAAAGCGATCGATGGATGAAGGTCTGGCAAGGCTCATCCGGTGCTGGTAGGTGAAGCTACCGTCAGCATTCAGAATCAGGCTACCACTTTGCGGATTACTGTAGCCGACGATCGTGAAGGTGTCACCATCGATCGCGGAATCATTCACCAACACGGGAATTGTGACTCTACCACCGAACCGACTCCAGGCACTATCATTGCGAGCAGTCGGCGCAATCTCCTCGTAGGCTCCGATATCAGGTCGGGCTGAACGAAACATACCCCGTTGATCAATCACAAGTCTATCATTGGGATTACCGGCATTCAACGCCGGACTGCCCGCCAGGAGGGCATGAGTCCAGGTTGAGCCACCATTGTTCTGTAAAACTCCCAGGCGCGGATCGATCGGGGAGTCTGTTGTACCGACCTGATCGCCATTCTGCCCATGACTGAATCCACGGGCATAGCTATTTTGACCAATTAAGTTATATCCTTCGCTGATAAACTGACCCATTAAGTCTGAGAATACTGCGTTACCGGCAACGATCGTGTTCTTGAGCCGGACAACTCCATTTTCGCCATACATATTGTAGATAGCACTATATAGAGGACTGCCGCTGATTCCAGATGTGCCAGTGATGGTGCTGGAGTCGATGCTTAAGGTGCCAGCATTAACGACACTGCCAAAAGTAGAAGGAGCCGTTTGGTTCTGGCTCACGGTCACGTTCTGCATCAGCATGGTACCGAGGTTGCCAATGACACCAAGTGCGCCATACCCAGAATTGTTGTAAATGGTGCTGTGCTTGAGAGTGAGATTAGCGTTGGCACTATTATGGATGACACCACCGATATAGGTCACTGATTGACTATCTCGAACCACACTATTAGAAACGGTTAAATTACCGTCGTTATGAATGCCAGATCCACCAATATCGCCACCATAATGCCAATAAGCATTGGCGATCGTCAGTCCATCGATTTCTACCGTAGTATCTCTAGCAATGGAGAAAACACGGAATCGATTGTTGCCACTGATGGTTAAAACATTTGCCCCAGAACCATTGATTGTCAGTGATTTGTTGATGGCTAGTTCACCTGAATTCAGTGTAATCGTGCCACTCAAATCGTTGGCAAAGTTGATGATGCCACCCTCGTTGATATAGCGAATGGCTTCTCGGAGCGATGCGTTCCCGGCACTGAAATTGCCATCATCTGCATCCAACAAGGTATCGACGGTGAATTGAGCAAAGGCGGCTTCATAAGCACCAATATCAGCCGGGGTACTGCGCTGAACACCACGCTGATCGGTTAAGAAAACTCCATAGCGATCGCCCGCATCAATGGCAAGACTATCGGCTTGAAGGGCATGAGTCCAGGTATAGCCACCGTTATCTCTTAAGGCACTGAGTCGGGGATTAATCCGATTGGTGCTAGTGCCCACTAACGGACTGGCGGTAAACCCTATACTGCCGGTGCGATCGCCAATCAAATTATCACCAGAGTCAGAGAAATTACCCGCAACATCTGGATGAATGCTGCCAACTCCAGAATTGTTTGGCGTGTCAACGTTACCTGCAATAATACTGCTCTTAACACTGACTGTACCTGCCGTGTTGAGGATACCGCCACCGTTCCCCAAACCATCATTGTCGCTGTCAGCAACGTTGAGGGTAATGGTACTGTTTTGCACAATCACAGAACCAGTGTTATTCCAGATTGCCCCACCATCTAAACCAGCCCGATTACCACTCAGGGTGCTACTAATCACCCATAAACGCCCGTGGTTATCAATTCCTCCCCCACTGGTAGCGGCGGTGTTGTTATGCAGGGTGCTGTTATTCAGGTTTAAGAACCCTTCATTAGTAATCGCCCCACCTACGGCTGCATTGCTCTGGCGAATGGTGCTATTAGTCAGAGTCAGATGACCTGTCGCTGTATTCAGAATGCTACCTGCCCGAAATGCCGAGCCATTGGCGATCGTCAGTCCCAAAAGTCTCACACTACTACTGGTTTCAAAAATGCGAGAGCGATTGTTACCGCTAATCGTGATTTGCCCTCCTCCGTCAATGATGGCTGGATTGGTAATGGCTAATTGTCTACCGCTCAGCGTAATCGTATGGGCTCCTGCCCCTAACGCGAAGTTGATCACATTCGGATCCCCGGCGGCGTTGGCAAGGGCGATCGCTTCCCGTAAGGTCAGGACACCATCATTGGGGTCTTCAGTGTCGGCGGTACTGGTGACTGTAAATGTAATTGGCGGAGGTGCTTGAGTAGAAATGGCCACATTGCTAATAACTGGATCTGAACTGCCAACCAGTCCCAGTGGTTGAGTCTGAAGTGCAGCTTGCAGATCACTGTTGACCAATGGTTGTAAGCCGGTACTCAGTCCTGTGGAGGCAGAAGTGAGGTAAGCAGTCTGAGCCAATAGACTAGAGGAGTGAATACAATTCATGGAAGTGAAATCCTTAGATATAGAAAGCAACGATATGGGGCAATGCCGATGCATCCTCTAACCCTTTCTGCGGGTCTAATGGTTGGTTTATGCAGTGATGGCTGCAACTTGCGCTTGTGTTTGTGCGATCCAGGCTTCCACGTTCCTAGCGTCAACGATTAGCTGAGTTCAGCAGCGCCTGTCCTCGTAGAAAGGTTTTCTTATTAGGAACTTTTCTAAGTTGCTCGTTAAACTAGCATCAGAGTTAATTTTGTTTCAGGCTATGAGCGATCGCGATAACAAATCATTCGAGTAGCCCTGGAACTTCTGGATCCTAGGATGTATGCCTCGCACAACCCTGCCCTGAGGTGTTGATAGTGTCGCATAGCCACTCAATATTTGCTTAATAATACTTAATATTAGCTTATTGAGAACTATTCTAAACTAATTTCGTTGCAGCTTATTGCTCTTATTTCTCAATAAGCTGTACCGTTCTTTAACCGATGAATCTATGCAGACTTACGACAACCCAACTGTGAAGTATGACTGGTGGGCGGGGAATGCCCGTTTCGCCAACTTATCTGGCTTATTTATCGCGGCCCATGTGGCTCAGGCAGCCCTGATTACCTTTTGGGCAGGGGCGTTTACGTTGTATGAAATTTCCTGGTTTGACCCGACACGATCGATGGGTGAACAAGGGTTGATCCTGTTGCCCCATCTAGCGACCTTAGGGTTTGGGATTGGTCAAGGTGGGCAAGTTGTTAGTACCTATCCCTTCTTTGTGATTGGTGCAATTCACCTAATTGCTTCGGCAGTATTTGCGGCAGGGGCATTATTCCACACCTTTAGAGCCCCAGAAGATTTAAAAGCGGCATCCGGGCAAGCCAAGAAATTCCATTTTGCCTGGAGTGACTCCAAGCAGCTTGGGTTAATTCTGGGACATCATTTGCTATTTTTAGGAATTGGAGCCTTCTTACTGGTTGCGAAAGCGATGTACTGGGGTGGGCTCTATGATGCTGCCAGTCAAACCGTTCGGGTGGTTACAGAGCCAACGCTGAATCCAGCCATTATTTACGGCTATCAAACTCACTTTGCCAGTATTGATAACCTGGAAGATTTAGTCGGTGGTCACATCTATGTAGGAGTCATGCTGATTGCTGGCGGCATCTGGCATATTCTTGTACCTCCATTGAACTGGACTAAAAAGGTCTTGATCTTTTCGGGCGAAGCAATTCTGTCCTACTCGTTAGCTGGAATTGCTCTAGCAGGATTTGTTGCTGCCTACTTCTGTGCCGTCAATCCGTTGGCATATCCCATTGAATTCTATGGAGCCCCGCTAGAAATCAAGCTGGGAATTACCCCCTATTTTACGGATACGGTTCAGTTACCGTTAGGAGCGCATACTCCTCGTGCCTGGTTAGCGAATACTCACTTCTTCCTGGCGTTCTTTTTCCTGCAAGGGCATCTGTGGCATGCGTTACGGGCGATCGGGGTTGATTTCCGTCGTGCCGAGCGGGCACTCAGTTCAGCAGAAGTTTAATTGTAGTGTTGTGGAGTGAAGCGGTAATGGGGGGATGGGATAGTCAGTGAGGTGGTGGGGCAGAAACCAGGAAAAGCGCTGATTCCAGGTTGACCGCGTGGCTTCTTCACGGATTGCTCTCGTCCACTCTCCTCCCCATCTATTGCTTTACTTCCACATTGCAGTGAGAAAAAACAATTGTAATGCCTATAGCTGCAAACGGATAATCAGTCGTAAATTAGGAAATTAGAAAATTAGGAAATATTGAATGTCTCATTCTATCGATGCCCTTTGGTTGAATGTTAGTCTTCCTTTACAAGGATTCGATCGCCCATTACTCAAGCACTTAGCACAACACACGGCGATCGCTCAGTGGGAATATACTCAAACTCTGGATGAACCAACATCATTAGATACAGCGTTAGAGTTATTACATGATTATTTAAATCGCTACGATCGCCCAATTCATCTACTGGGACATAGCACCGGCGGCTTGTTGGGGCTACTCTATGCCCGCCAATATCCGGAGCGAGTGCGATCGCTGACCTTACTTTCCGTAGGAGTGCATCCGGCAGTTGATTGGCAAACGCTGTACTATGCTCAACGCCGCTTACTTCCTCTGGATCAGCAGACTATTTTACGACAAATAGTGTATGGCTTATTGAGTTACCCACCCAAGGATATCACCGAAAAAGTGATCAAGCTATTAGAGCAAGACCTCTATCAATCACTTTCGCCCCACAGTTTGCTGCGATCGGTGAGTCTGCTACCTGTGCCTGTTGATGTGCCACTGCTGGTCTGTGGGAGTGTGGATGATGTCGTGATTGATCCGAATCAACTGAAAGGGTGGCAGGCGTATTTCAACCATGCCGCCTCTCGACTGTGGGTTTGTCCGGGCGGTCGCTACTTCTTTCACTATTTCTACCCCCAACCGGTGAGTGAGCAGATCGGACAGTTTTGGCAAACGATCGCCACTGATCGCCAACTGTTGACAAGTATTCTCAGCTAAGGTATTGTCCATGTCAATACAGTCAGTTTATTGGTTAAACCGCTTGGAATATGGCGATCGTGCTCTCTGACACAACGTGGACAAATTTGTGGCAAGAAAGTCGGCTACAAGCACGACAAATTGACCCCAAGGATGACACTGATTGCCTGTTTGAATGCCCTTCCCTGTTCGGGCGAGGCTATAAGCGGGATATTTTCTTGCGGAACGGGATTCAGTTAACCTTCCATCGCTATCAATTTCAGGACGATCTGGTGTTTTCGGGGATTCGTCCGGAAGAAACGGAGTGTCTGGAATGGGTATTTAACCTCTCGTCTACCTTTCGCTACTTGAATGACACCTACATTACAAACGGGCAGCATTACGTTGCGGGGCTATTTTTGCCCGGTGGTGTCAGTGAGGAATTGGCACGAGATGCGCGAGTGGAAGTAGATATTCATCTAGAACCAGAACAATTCTGTCGGTTAATTGATCATCATCTCGATATCCTGCCGACGGAGTTACTCAGAATGTTAGAGGGGGATGTCACGATTCCTCTATCCCCTGTCCGAACGATTACGCCAACGATGCAATTAGCGTTGCAGCAGATGCTGGATTGCCCGTATCAGGGGGTGATGAAGCAGATGTATTTGGAGAGTAAATCAATTGAAGTGTTGACCCTGTGGTTAGACCAGGCGCTGGCTAACGATGTCTCAATCAGGGCACTAAGCGATCGTCGGGCAGATCAATCAAGCCCAGCTTTACGGACAACCGATGTTGACCGCATTCATCAGGCGAAGGAAATTCTGTTACAGCAGTTTGAAAATCCTCCATCCTTGATGGCGTTAGCCCGACAGGTTGGACTGAATGACTGTACGCTCAAGCGAGGATTTAAACAGGTATTTGGCACAACGGTATTTGGCTATTTGCACCAGTACCGCATGGAACAGGCACGATCGCTGTTACTCAATAAGCAATGCTCAGTGACAGAGGTTGCGCGTCGGGTGGGTTACAACAATGCTTGTGCCTTCAGTACCGCATTCCGCAAAAAATTTGGGGTAAGTCCAAGATCCGTCCGCCAACAGTTGCTTTAGTGCCACGTCCGGCGATCGCGGATGGCGAAAGTTCCGTTTCACCAAACAAAAATTCCGTTTCACCAAAGTTTGGTAGCCCAACTCAGCTTACTATCGGATTCAGAGCAATTGAGAATTATTTTTAATTGTCTGGCTCAAGAGTTGGTGTGAAGGATAGGCTGATGAATTGGAAACTGATGCTTTGGTGGTTAGGTTTAACCTCGGTACTGGTGGCTCCAACCAGTTGGGCGACTGAATTTCAGGAACAGCGAGTAGCCGATTTTTGGAATGGCGATCGTCCGGCAACCAGTGTTAAAGAGTGGATTGCCCAAATTGAGGCAGAGACGATCAAGGTTACAGGGGTAAGGATTGAGCAAACTGCCACTGGGTTAGACATCATTCTGACCACGGCAGATAACACCCGATTGCCAATAGATACGACTAAGTTTCGGACAGCAGGAGATCGCTTCATTGCTGATATTCCCAATGTTGTTTTAGCTCTGCCAGCTACCGAGGAATTTAGCGCTGAAAATCCGACGGATGATATTGCCAGTGTGCAGGTGGTGCAGCAGGATGCTAGTACCATTCAGGTGATTGTGAGTGGAATGAATGCTCTACCGCAGTCTGAGGTGACGTTGAGAGCAGGAGAATTTGCCTACAGCCTCAACCCAGAACCAGAGGATGACCTGGAAGAAGAAATTTTCGCTACGGGAGAAGCCCCCGGTGGTTATCGGGTACCCAATACCAGCACTGGCAGCAGAACCGATACGCCAATTCGGGATCTACCCTTTTCCGTTCAAGTGGTACCCCAGGACTTGCTACAAGATCGGCAAGTAGAAAGCGTTAATGAAGCTCTGCGTACTGTGGCTGGAGTCACCCCTGATAACCCGTCTTCCTCCGCCTTTGAAGGTGTGACAATTCGGGGGTTTACCGGACGAAATATCATTCGGAATGGCTTACGGGATGACACCAACATTACCACCAGAATTGCCGTTCCCAACATTGAACAGATTGAAGTGCTAAAGGGTCCGGCAGGGGCACTGTTTAGCCAGGGTGGACCGGGGGGAACGGTCAACATCGTGACGAAAAAGCCCTTAGCCGAACCCCGTTATACGATCGAGGGGACGATCGGGAATTTTGATACCTATGATGGTTTTATCGACTTGACAGGACCGCTCAATTCATCTAAAACCTTGCTCTATCGCTTCATTGCTGGAGCATCTACCACAGGAACCTTTATTGACTTTTTCGATCGCCGCAATTATTTGATTGCCCCTACCCTGGCATGGCAAATTAGCCCTAACACCAGACTCACCTTTGAGGGCGAATATACAATTGGTCAACAACCAAATGCCCGTGGTTTACCCGCTCAGGGCACTGTTTTATCTAATGTTAATGGTCGATTGCCCCGCAACCGCTTTATTGGAGAGCCAGATGATGGTCTGGATAAGAACGATCGCTATGCGTTGCGATTAGGCTATACCCTGGAACATAACTTTAGCTCCAATTGGCAGTTACGCAATGCGTTTCGGGCAACCCTTAGTCGCACCCCACAAAACTCCTTGTTTCCGTCAGCACTTTTGGATGATGAACGAACCCTAGAACGGGGATTATTCAGTACCAAAGACCAGTCTCAGGATAACTATATGCTGGATACCAGCGTGGTTGGCACGTTTAAGACGGGCAGTGTTGGACATAAATTACTGTTTGGGATTGACCTCAACCGGGATGTGTATGCTGCCAGTAGCCGGGAATTTGTCCTAGACCCGATCGATCTGTTTGATCCGCAGTATCGGCGCTCTAACAAATTATTTGTGGCTGAGTATCCTAGAGAACCTTATATCACCAATTCTCTCGGCATTTATCTCCAAGATCAAATCGATTTTTCGCCTAACTGGAAACTCCTGCTGGGAGGTCGGTTTGACATTGTTAACCAAAAGATTGACTTTGATGATGGCTCTGAGTCATCGCAGCAAGATGAGGTTTTTAGCCCTCGCGTGGGTTTAGTCTATCAGCCCACCGATTTCCTCTCACTGTATGCCAGTTATAGCCGCTCTTTTCTGCAAAATCTTGGTACTGCGTTTGATAATCGATTGTTCAAACCTGAGCGCGGCACTCAATATGAAGTGGGTCTGAAAGCAGACTGGCTCGATCGTCGGCTTTCTACGACACTGGCGTTCTACCAAATTACCCGTTCTAACGTGCTGACGGCTGACCCTGCCAACCCGAACTTCTCGGTGCAGACCGGGGAACAAAGAAGTCGCGGCATTGAACTGGATATTGCGGGTGAAATTTTGCCGGGATGGAAAATTGCGGCGGGATATGCTTACACTAACACTAAAATCACCGAGGATAATGTTTTTGCTGTTGGTAATCAGATTAATAATGTACCCGAAAGTGCCGTGAGTTTGTGGACAACCTATGAAATTCAAACGGGTTCTTTAAGGGGATTAGGTTTTGGTCTGGGAATTTTTTATGTTGGGAAGCGTCAGGGGGATTTAGATAATTCGTTTGAAGTGCCAAGTTACACTCGCACTGATGCGACTCTGTTCTATCGTCGGGATAACTTGCGGATTGGCTTAAATGTAGAGAATCTATTTGATGTGCGCTACTTTGAGACGGCTGAAAGCTCTCTCCGGGTCTACTATGGTGCGCCCTTTACCATCAGAGGCACAATCTCATGGACATTTTAGTAGCGTAGTAGAAAACCATAACGATAATGATGTGGCATGACAATGATCCGTAAATCCTGGTGGCAACGCCTGCAACTATTTCTGGTCGGCACTCTAGTAGTTGGGTTGATCCAGAGTGGCTATGGAATCGCGAACCACCGATCGCAGGCTGTCACCCCGGAGATAGCACCATCGGCATGTCGAACGGTTCAGCATGAGTTGGGAGAAAGTTGCATTCCCCATCATCCTCAACGGATAGTCGTTATGGATCAAGAGAGTTTGGAACTGCTAGCGGCATTGGGAAGTAAACCGATCGCCGCCGCAACTTCCAATCGAGTAGCCAATAAAACAGCGATCTTGCAGGACAAGATTGGGGCGATCGCGGATTTAGGTAAGGAAGGGCAGCCCAATTTGGAAAGGATTGTGCAGTTAAAACCAGATTTAATTCTGGGGATGTTCATCGGTGCCCATAACTATGCACTCCTCTCGCAAATTGCCCCTACGGTTTCATTGGAATATTCGCAAACAGGCTGGAAAAAGACCTTACAGCAAATGGCAGACATCGTTGATCAACGCCAGAAAGCCGAAAAGCTGCTAACTGCATACCAACAGCGTGTCGAAGCGTTGCGTTCGCTGTTAGCTGCAAGGATGGGCGATCGCCAAATTTGTGTGATGCGGTTCTATACGGATGTTCACCTGACGCAATTTCTGAATCAAAATTCATTTGCCGTAAGTGTGCTGGAAGAGGTAGCTGGGTTAGCAATTCCCCCGATTCAACGGCAGCAACAGCAAGTGCCAAACTCAGATTGGGGGTATGTCAATATCAGTTTAGAGCGAATTGATTGGTTAGAAGCTGATGCCATGTTTATTGCCTTAGATCCAGGGGCAGAATCGAGTTTTCAACACTATGCCAGTAATCCGTTATGGCAAACGCTGAAGGTAGTGCAACAGGATCGGGTCTATATGGTGGATTCCGGGTATTGGATCTTTGGCAATATTCTATCTGCAAACGCTATTTTAGATGATTTATCCAAATATCTAAGTCAGAAACAGGATCACTCACAAACTAATAGCTTTACTTAATTCCATGCTATGAATTAACTACATTCAATCGTATCCTTAAACGTATGTCGAAATCAATTCTGTTTGTCTGTCAATCCTGTCATACAAGTGAGGCAAAAGCCCCCGATCGCCCCTCTGATGGGACAATTTTGCTGGAACAATTGCTGAATTTGCATCAAGCCTGGTCGCGGCGATCGGAGTTAGAGATTCAGCCAGTGGGCTGTTTATGGACCTGTGACCATCCCTGTGCAGTTGCCCTATCAGCGTCAAATAAATCGACCTATCTATTGGCAAAAGTTCCTGTGGCAGAAAACTCGCTCAGTGAAGTGGCTGTGGCAGTGCTGCATTTCAGCCAACTTTATCTGGATAGCCCGGACGGGACTATTCCCTGGAAGCAATTTCCTGAGGTACTACAAACTGAAATCGTAGCGCGGATTCCACCGATTCAGTCGAATCTCACTAACGAACCATAAATTAATCATCTGTGCGTATATTTCTGATCATCTGGTTTGGTCAACTCGTATCCACCATTGGTAGCTACATGACCGGCTTTGCCCTAACGTTGTGGGCATGGGAAGTCACAGGCTCCGCGACAGCGTTGGCACTCGTTGGCTTCTTTGGACAACTCCCTCGGATTCCCATGACTGTTATTGCTGGTCTGGTGGTCGATCGCTGGAATCGCAAACAATTGATGATGCTAGGCGATGGCATGACGGCTCTTACTACCCTGGGTATTGGTATCCTGTATGTCACCGATCATCTGCAAATTGGGCATCTTTATGCGGCGGCGGCGATCGCGGGTGGCTGTAGCCGAATTCAAAGTTTAGCCTATCAAACCTCGATCGCCCTGATGGTTCCCAAGCAGCAGTATACGCGGGCAAATAGTCTGGATGCGGCGGTTCATTACAGTTCTGTGATTTTAGGGCCTGCCCTGGCGGGAGTCTTGTTTCCTGTCATTGGTCTGTCCGGCATCCTGGTGATTGATATTCTGACCTTCGGAATTGCGATCGCAACGCTACTGACTGTTGCGATTCCCCAACCGCGATCGCAACCTCACCCCACGCTGATGATTGCCCCCACCTCTTGGATGGCGCAACTGAGCTATGGATTTCGGCAGGTATGGCAGCAACCGGGACTTAGAGGACTATTGGGAATTACTGCCCTGTTTTGGTTTGCCCATGACCTGGGTGAAGCGATTTATGATCCGATGATTTTGGCTCGCACTCAGGGTAGCGCTCAAGTATTAGCAACAACCGCCGCCGCTGCCGGAGTTGGGGGAGTAATTGGAGCTATCCTGCTCAGCGTTTGGGGCGGCCCCAAGTCTCGACTGAACGGTATGCTAGGGGGCTTCATTGGTGCGGGTTGCAGTAAAGCTGTCTTTGGCTGGGGGCGATCGCCATCGATTTGGGTGCCATCCCAATTCTGCTCATCGCTGAGCTTTCCCTTATTAGGGAGTTCAGAAACAGCGATCTGGATGGAGAAGATTCCACCCGAACAGCAGGGGCGAGTGTTTGCAGCAAATGCCTTCGTCATTCAAATGGTCAGCGCGATCGCGGCTCTGATGGCTGGTTTTTTAGCCGATCGGATATTTGAACCCCTGATGCAGGTTTACCCAGGCATTGCAACTCTGCTCAGTCCCCTGGTTGGCACAGGGGCAGGGGCAGGAATGGCGCTGCTTTATATCATCACCTCATTCAGCCTGGTGACGATCGGGGTGAGTGGCTATCTGCTCCCAGGGCTGCGGACGCTTGAAACTACGTCGTCTGCGACTAATGACTCCAGGGGCATTTCCTAAACGCCACCATCGGGGGTACAATCAGGACTAATTCTCATTAAGCTCTTCAAGCCAGCCCATGATTGCATGATGACCTCCATTCCATCCAGTCCCCTGAAATCGCTGAGGCAGTCCCGGTGGTTGGGTTTAATAGTAGTGACTATCGCCCTCCTGATTTGCCTGATCTATAGTATTACCCTTGGTGCCAGAGATATTCCACTGCGAATAATTCTCGAATCATTTACCACATTTGACGCGTCTTTTGATCACTTAGTCATTCAAACGGTGCGATTGCCACGATCGCTGATGGCAGTGGCAGTAGGAGCCGCCCTGGCGGTATCGGGCGCAGTGATGCAAGGGTTAACCCGGAATCCGTTGGCGGAAACTGGCATTTTAGGGATTGAAGCGGGGGGATCATTAGCGGTTGTTGTGACGTTGTTTTTGCTGGGTAGTTCGTCGCTCGGGGTCTATGCTGGGGCAGCGTTTCTAGGAGCCGCGATCGCGGCGGTGTCGGTGTATGCACTGGGCAGTTTAGGACGAGGAGGCGCTACACCCCTCAATCTGACGGTGGCTGGAGCCGCCATGACTGCATTTATTTCCTCGATCGTCACCTCAATTCTGATTGTGAGTCAACGTACCCTGGACGAAATTCGCTTCTGGCTAGCGGGTTCACTGTCGGGTCGAGATTTTGATTTGTTTCTCCAAGTTCTCCCGTTCCTGATCAGTGGGTTGCTATTAGCGTTTCTCTTGGGTCGGCAAATCACGACCTTGAGCTTAGGCGAAGATATTGCCAAGAGCTTAGGTCAACAAACCGCCTGGATTAAGATCCTGGCAGCCGCCAGTGTGGTGTTGTTGGCAGGTAGTTCAGTCGCGATCGCGGGGCCAATCGGCTTTATTGGACTGGTCGTTCCTCACATGGTGCGATTCTTCATTAAAACGGACTATCGCTGGATTTTACCCTACTCGGCAGTGCTGGGAGCCATCCTGCTCTTGGTTGCCGATATAGCGGCACGCGTGGTACTGAAACCCCAGGAATTGCCAGTGGGTGTGATGACGGCACTGGTAGGTGCGCCCGTCTTTGTCTACCTGACAAAATCGAAGGTGAAGCGATGAAACATGACTTATTTATTCGGTCTTCTATGCTTTCCTTCCAGGTGGATCGGCGCTTACCAACCCTATTGTTTGGGCTGATAGCCCTAAGTTTTTTTGCAATCGTTTTGAATGTGCAACAGGGGGAATACCCGATCGCGATCGGAGACATTATTAAGACCTTATTGGGGATTGATACCGGAAATCCTGACCATGCTTTTATCATTTACACCCTGCGCTTACCCAGAACTTTAGTTGCCTTTATGGTGGGGATGGCATTGGCGCTGTCGGGCACGATTTTCCAGGGACTCACCCGTAACCCCCTAGCCGATCCTAGCATCATCGGGATTAACGCCGGAGCGGGACTGGTGGCAGTTGCCGTGATTGTGCTATTTCCTGCTGCTCCCGTTTATATTTTACCGATAGCTGCCTTTAGTGGTGCTTTATTAATGTCAGCGTTAATTTATAGCTTGGCATGGAAAGGAGGAAGTTCACCCACATTACTGATTTTGTTAGGCATTGGCTTAGCTGCGATCGCAACCGCCTTTACCAGTTTAATGATTACCTTTGGCTCCATTTATGATGTCAGTCAAGCCTTAGTATGGTTAGCTGGCAGTGTTTATGGTCGTACCTGGGAGCAGTTCTTGGCGTTGCTACCCTGGATTGTCTTAGGGATTCCAATCGCATTGTTATCGTCTCGTCAAATTAATGTGCTGAACTTAGGCGATGATGTGGCAAAGGGATTAGGTAGTCGGGTGGAATGGCAACGGGCACTCCTGATTCTAGTAGCGGTGGCGCTTTCTGGATCCGCGATCGCAACCGCCGGAACGATCGCCTTTGTCGGATTAATTGCTCCCCATGCCGGACGACAGTTGATTGGCGCTAATCATCATAATTTGCTGCCTGTGACCACTCTGCTAGGCGGCTTACTGGTCACGCTGGCGGATCTGATTGGCAGAACGGTGTTTGCTCCGATTGAGCTACCCTGTGGCGTAGTGACAGCCGCGATCGGCGCTCCCTTTTTTCTCTACCTGCTCATTCGCAATCGCTCTAAATAAGCTGCAATATGGTCGCCCATCGAGTTTCTATCTGGCATCTTCTCTGGCAACTGATCCGGTATGCTCAACCCCTGTACTGGACAGATACCTTGCTCTGGTTGTTGATTGCCGGATTACCCGCTTTACCGGGATTGGTGATTCGCGAGTTTTTCAACACCTTGACCGATCAATCTGGGTTAACCCTGTCCTCCGGGGGGTGGATTGCCTTGTTTCTGGCGATCGGAGTAGCTCGAATCGTCGCCATTTTTACGGGTCGCATTACCAAAACCCAACATCGCTTTACCATGAGCGCATTAATTCGGCGCAATTTGTTAGCGACATTACTAGATCGCCCTGGCGCTGAACCCTTTGTGGTAGCGGGTCAGCCGGAACATACTTTGTCCCCCGGTGAAGTCATTAGTTTCTTTCGTGAGGATGCCACTCAGATTGAAGATAACGTAGTCGGAACCAATGAAATTTTAGGTGAAGGAATATTTGCCATTGGCTCACTACTACTGCTGTTCAGCGTGAATGCATCCATTACTCTATTTGTATTTCTCCCACTAGCCATTATTGCTACGCTGATTCATCGCATCGCCGATCGCATTAAACGCTACCGTCGTGCCAGTCGGCAGGCAACCCAACGTCTGACTGGTCTGATTGGCGAAATATTTACGGCAGTCCAGGCGATTCAAGTAGCTGGAGCGGAACCTAGCGTTTTGAAGCACTTTCGGCATTTATGCGATCGGCGGCGGCAATCGATCGTCCAGGATCAACTTTTAACTACTTTATTAGAATCAAGTTTTGAAAATTTAGTCAGTTTGGGTACAGGAGCCATTCTGTTTTTTGCGGCCCAATCAATGCGATCGCAGGTTGGCAACTTGACGGTGGGAGACTTTGCTCTATTTGTTTATTACCTGTCCTACGTCACCTATTTCCTCAGCTTTTTAGGCGGCTTTCTGGCGCTCTCCAAGCAAAGTGAAGTCTCTTTTGAGCGTATGCAAGGGCTATTGGGTTGCGATGCGCCTGCGATCGTGGCACACCATCCGTTGCATTTGCCAACCCTGACCGGACGAACACCTCCATTGCCGCCACTACCTCAGGCTCAACCAGTTGAACCACTGGAGGAACTCGTTGCCCTCAACCTAACCTATCACTATCCTGGCAGCGATCGCGGGATTACCGATGTCTCACTGCGGCTGAAGCGGGGTAGCGTAACCGTGATTACAGGTGCCATCGGTGCAGGTAAAACGACCCTATTGCAAGGATTGATGGGACTTTTACCCTTACAAAGCGGTGAAATTTACTGGAACGGGCAACGCATTGAGCATCCGGCACAATTTTTCATCCCGCCCCGTAGTGCTTATACACCGCAAGTTCCCCAACTTTTTAGTCACACCCTGCGTGAAAATATTTTGCTTGGCATAGACAGGGATGAGCCGGAGTTGCAACACGCGATCGCCCTTGCCACTTTTGATCAAGACCTGGCAGCTATGCCGGATGGTCTAGAAACCCTGATTGGTTCTAAAGGCATGCGGCTGTCCGGTGGGCAACTCCAGCGGGTTGCGGCAGCGCGGATGTTCATTCGCCAACCCGAACTCCTGATCTTTGATGATCTTTCCAGTGCTCTCGACACCACGACTGAACAAACCCTGTGGTCACGCCTGTTTGCCCTCTCTACTTCTCGCACCTGGAATCCTACGTTCCTGGTTGTCTCTCACCGTCCTACCGTATTGCAACAGGCCGATCGCATCATCCTACTTAACCACGGCAAAGTGGAACTGGAGGGTACTTTTGCTGACCTCCCTGCCGCTTATAAACGATGAGTAAGGTGCAGATCCCCTGGCTTGACAGATTTTTCCTGTAGATGAGAAGCTTTTGCAATATTGTACATGACTTATTTGAGATAGCGACAATTTAGGTAATGCGATCGCCATGACCATCATTCTTTCAGCACAAGACTGCGATGACCTGTGGGAGGAGAGTAAACAAACTGGTACTGTACTCCAATCCTTTGATGGGTTAATCACAACCTGGCAGGGAACTGTTCCGCTTATGGGTGCCGTACAGGATTGGTCAATTTGCTTAAATGATGGTTTGATGATGCGGATGTATGACTATCATCTGGTGAATGACCTGCGATTGACTGAACACTACGGCGAAGGCAATTGGTCAACATTGAGCTTTTTTGTGTCTGGAAATGTGCGAACCACGATTAAGGGATTGACGGATGGGGTCGATGAATTGGCAGGACGCACGTACTTAAGCAGTTGCCCTGATACATTTGAGGCTGAAGACTGGGCGGGCGGTCAGCATCTCCAGCGGTTACATATCAGTTTTCAGCCCAGCTACTTTCTCAGCCACTTTCCTCCCGATCAGATAGAAACACTACCTCGGGTTGTTCGGGATGCGATCGCTAAAACCATTCAGCCTTACTACCATCAGGGCAGCATGACACCTGCCATGCAAACAATTGTGCATCAAATTTTGCAGTGTCCCTATCAAGGAGCGATGAAACGGCTCTACCTTGAAGGCAAAGCTCTAGAATTGATGACGCTTCAGTTTTGCCAATTTCAAGATCAACAACCGAGGGCATCGGTCAGCATTTTATTAAAATCAGATGATATCGATCGCATTCATCAAGCAAAGAACATTTTGATTGCAAACTTGACCAATCCACCCTCATTGCTAGAGCTAGCCCGTCGAGTTGCCATTAATGATCATAAGTTGAAGCAAGGATTTCATCAGGTCTTTGGAACTACGGTCTTCGGTTATCTCCATGACTACCGCATGGAACAAGCTCGGCACTTGCTAGAGACTAGTGAGTTGAGTATTGCTGAGGTGACGCAGCAAATTGGGTTTATCGATCGTAGCCACTTCGCGGCAGCATTTCGTAAGAAATTTGGCTTAAATCCTAGTGAATATATGCGCCGACATCGTAGAAGTGTTAGAGCAGTTTAAGAATAAGAACTCCGTCTAACCATCTAAAAACTCCATCTAGCCACCAAAGGTAGGCTTTAGCAGGCTAAGTTTACCAGTATATTCTTAAGAAGAATTCTCAATTAGGAGTTGAGAATTACTGAAGAACGCTTGACTAAAATTGGTGTGGAGTGGCAATGAATATTCGGGATCTTCCAGCGTCGGTACAACTGGTTCTGATGGCAATATGCATAGGCAATCTCAGTGCTGGCTGGGCATTACCGGGAGGGGCGCAGGAGCGTCCTGCTACTACGGTCAAAGAGTGGATTGCCCAAATTGAATCGGCAGCTATCCAGGTGACAGGCGTGAAGTTGAACCGTACCAGTAATGGGCTAGAAATTGAGCTAGAAACCGCCGAGGGTAGACCTTTACAAGTTGATACCACCCAATTTCGGGCAGAAGAAGATAGCTTGATTGCCGATATTCCTAATGCGGTATTGGCACTCCCAGATGCAACGGAGTTTAATGCTGACAATCCCACAGCCAACATTGAGACGGTTCGTGTCGTTCAACAGGACGTTAGCAGCATTCGGATTCAGGTGACTGGGAATAACGCGTTGCCCACAGAAGAGGTCACTCTCAGAGCCGGAGAGCTTACCTATAGCTTGAACCCAGAACCGGATGACGATTTAGAAGAGGAGGTTGTCGCAACCGGTCAGCGAGATGGTTATCGTTTTCCCAACACCTCTACTGCAACCCGTACCAACACACCACTGCGTGATATTCCCCAATCGATCCAAATTGTGCCGCAAGAGGTGCTTCAGGATCAGCAGGTGAATACTTTAAGTGAAGCTGTCCGAAATGTCAGTAGTGTTACTTCCGGAGGTTCTGCCTTTGGTACCTATGATCAGCTCGTCTTACGGGGCTTTCTGGGGAGTAACGCAGGTAACTATCGCCGTAATGGTCTAGAAATTCCTAACATTATTGGGTTTGCTTTAAATGCCAACACCGATCGAGTCGAAGTGTTGAAGGGCCCAGCTTCCGTATTATTTGGGGATCTAACTCCCGGTGGTATTGTCAATTTGGTGACCAAGCAACCACTATCCGAACCCTATGCTCAAGTAGAGGCAAATATTGGTAGCTATAATTTTTATCGAGGGGCGATCGATCTATCTGGTCCATTAAACTCTGATCAATCGATTTTGTACCGCTTAAATATTGCCTATGAAGATGCCAACAGTTTTCGAGATTTTATCAATAACCGTACCTTTTTTATTGCACCAGTCATTAGCTGGGAAATTTCCGATCGCACTCGCTGGACGGTGGAACTGGAGTATCGCCGAGACGATCGCATTACTGACGTTGGTTTATCAATTCCAAATGTTCCGTTTAATCGAATTCGGCGCTTTCCCCTAGATCGATTACTGAATGAACCAGGGGATGAGTTTGAATCCCGTTATCTCTCACTCCTCTCTACATTGGCACACCAGTTTAGTAATGACTGGCAAATTCGCAAAATTTTTAATTTCGTCAGTGCAAGTCGTAATTTCGTTCAGTACACCAACCCAGACTTTTTAAGACCAGATGGACGGACGTTAGAGCGATCGCAGACAGCCCAAGAGCAGGATGTCACTTACTACTTTGGTCAAGTAGATGTCGTCGGTAAATTTGCCACGGGTTCTGTCGGGCATGAATTAGTGTTTGGCGTTGATTATTTTTATCGACAGTCACCGTTTGTTAACTTGAATGGACAAGCTAGCACACTGCTCGATGTCATTGATCCAGTTTATGGTGACAACACAGATGCTTTCACCGTGAGTGGTTCTTTTATTAATCCAGAACGCCGTCTAGGCATCTTTCTACAGGACACGATCGCCTTAACCAGTAATCTCAAACTTCTGTTAGGAGGTCGTTATAACAATGCCCTATTGCAACAAACAAATCGCCTGACGGATCAGTTGGTGCGAGATCAGACAGTAGAAAATTTCAGCCCACGCCTGGGAATTGTTTACCAACCGGCGGATTGGTTATCACTCTATGCTAGCTATAGCCGCTCATTTGAAATTAATTCTGGGGCTGACATTAACGGTAATCCCTTTGACCCAACCTTTGGGACTCAGTATGAAATTGGAGCAAAAACTGAATTCCTAGATGGGGCACTAGGAGCAACGCTAGCTCTCTTTAAAATCAAACGCAGCAATGTTCTCACGGCTGACCCAGCCAATCCCCGCTTTAGTGTGCAAACTGGAGAACAAGAGAGCCAGGGGATTGAGTTAGATATCACCGGAAGAATTACACCCAATTGGAGTATCATTGCTTCCTACAGTTACTTGGATGCTGAAATTACCGAAGATAATCGCTTCCCAGTGGGCAATCGCTTGCCGACGGCATCTCCTCACCGC
Organism: Pantanalinema rosaneae CENA516; assembly: GCF_050753385.1. NCBI lineage: Bacteria > Bacillati > Cyanobacteriota > Cyanophyceae > Leptolyngbyales > Leptolyngbyaceae > Pantanalinema > Pantanalinema rosaneae. The sequence continues at coordinate 95,630 of NZ_JBLZFZ010000002.1, read as the reverse complement.
TTGAGCCTCTGGACAAAGTATGAATTTGATGGCAGTTTGAATGGATTAAGTTTGGGAGCCGGGATCTTTTATGTGGGTAAACGCTGGGATAGTTTGAACAATACCTATCAGTTACCCAGTTATCTGACCGTTGATCTATTTACAGCTTACCGATTTAACTCCAATCTCACAGTCCAACTGAATGTCAAAAATTTGTTCAACGAGAAATACTATGATGGGGTATTTGGCTCGGTTCATCCAGGTGCTCCTCGGACTGTAACAGGGAGTATTTTTTATCGGTTTTAAGATATGCACTGCGATCGCTGGGTCAAATTCTGTCTTTGTTTGCTCTGTAGTCTCTGTGTAATGGTGGCTTGTCAGTTTCATCCATTGGATGACAGCTTCTTACCTGAGCCGGTGACGACTCAATCAGGGCAGTGTCAGGTTGTGCAGCACAGCATGGGCGAAACCTGTGTGCCTCTGCATCCCCAGCGAATCGTAACTCTGGATGGATTTGGGCTGGATACGGTGTTGGCTTTAGGCATACAACCTGTAGGGGCAGCGAATCCCTTCTCACCCTATCTCGACGATCGCCTGGTGGGGGTATCCCTCCTGGGTAGACCGCAACAGCCCTCGATCGAAAAGATTCTGTTGCTCAAACCTGACCTAATTTTGGCATTCTCCTGGTATCACCAGGCCCTCTATTCCCAACTCTCCCAGATTGCTCCCACCGTTGTTTACGACTTCAATCATGGACGAGACGTGCGAGAGATTGTCCGGTTGATTGGGCAGACATTAGGTAAATCGGCAATAGCTACTACAATTCTGGCGAACTATGACCAGCGCTTGGCAGCCTTTAGAGCCAAAATTGGCGATCGTCTACAACAAACCACCGTTTCTTTAATCCGACTACATCAACTCGGGATTGGCATGATGCAGCGGGGTTCCTTCCCTGGCAATATTCTAGAAGAAGCGGGCATTGCTCGGCCTGCCAACCAGCAATATTATGATATTCATAAGGAAGACGGTGTATGGCGACATGTGCAAATCAATATCAGCCATGAACATCTTCCTGATGTGGATGCTGATGTACTACTAGTATTTGGTGATAGTGGGAATGCCAATGCTCAGCAGCGGCTGACAGCACTGAAAAAGGATCCATTATGGTCTCAGTTAAATGTCGTGCAGCAGAATCGAGTTTATGAAGTACCAGCATACTGGGGCTGTTGTGGGCTGATTGCGGCAAATCGGGTTGTGGATGACCTGTTTAAGTATCTCCTTGGAGAATGATTTATGATGTCAAAGCATTGTTTGTTTATCTGCAAATCCTGCAACTCAACTCACTCTGAAGATGTCGATTACGAAAAATCCGATGGGGTTTCTCTCCTCAATCAAGTGAAGACCCTGCATCAGGAACAGTCAGGCTCCAACGAGTTAAATGTGCAAGCTGTCGGTTGTTTATGGACGTGTGACCATCCTTGCGCGATCGCTTTTTCCGCTCCCCACAAAGCCACCTATCTCTTTACCAAGGTTCCCACCACTGCCGCCAGCGCCCTACTCCAATTTGGCGAACTCTACCGCACCAGCAAAACCGGTGATATTCCCTGGAAGCAATTTCCTGAACTACTGCAATCGCTCCAGGTTGCCAAAATTCCCTCCCTGCCTCAAGCTGAAACAGAACCGACTGAACAGCCAGAACAATAAGGGTGTGATCAGGGTGACAGAAGGAAGAAAGTACAGCTGTGAACTAGCTTGAATCAAAAAAGCGGTATGATAGCTAAGAATTATTTTCAATAGCTGGAGATTCAGCAATCATGGCGATCGCCCTCTCTCAAGCGGAATACTGGGCACTATTCAGTGAAGAAACTAATAAAGCCAATACAATTGACCTGAAACCAGACTCATTTGAGATCGTTCAACAATTCCCACGCATATTAGGGAATGGCTCTTTGTGCGAAATTTCTTTACGGGAAGGATTGGACTTAGCGATCGCTGACTACTCTCCCCGTGATCATCTGATTTTGCATTGTCCAGAACGCGAGCATTCTTTGGAATACAGCTTTTTTCTATCAGGTAAATTTAAAGATCAATTGCGGCAGGTGGCAGCCGGTCAATATGTCCTATATGGCAGTGGCATTGCTCCGGTTGAGTGGTCGGAATGGTTGGCGACCGAACGGGTTTTGGAAGTCAATGTCCATATTGATCCAGCCCTATTTATTGGCTTATGGAACCAGGCATCAACTGGATTACACCCAGAGTTACAACATCTTTTGCAACCCGATACGTACCCATATTGTTGCCGCCTTGGTACAACTACTACAGCAATGCAAAATATTCTACAACAAATCTTGAAATGTCCATTTGTTGGAATTACAAAACGCATCTATCTTGAAAGTAAGGTGTGGGAGCTGATGGCGTTGTTAATTGACCAGGAGTTTGAACAAGGTCTGAAGCCTGCTGGAGTGCCTGCGTTAAAGCGAGATGATGTCGATCGCATTTATTTTGCCAGAGACATTCTGTTGCGACAGTTTGATAATCCTCCTTCATTGTTAGAGTTAGCGCGGCAGGTCGGACTGAATGACTGTACCCTTAAACGAGGTTTCCGTCAGGTATTTGGTAATACTGCCTTTGGCTATCTGCATGAGTATCGGCTGGAACAGGCTCGGAAATTACTAGAAGAAGGTCGGTTAAATGTGTCTGAGGTTGCCCGCCGGATTGGTTTTGTCAATCGCAGCTATTTTGCCTCAGCCTTTCGCAAAAAGTTTGGGGTAACGCCGAAGGAGTATCTGGTTCGGCATAGAAATTCCGCCTAGCGTTCAAAAAATTCCGTTCAGGAGTCGGAACGATCGCCCATTTGACACCATTTCTCTGTATCTTCTTGAGAGTAATTCTTAATTGAGTTCTCTATTTCTATTGGTGTGGGGAAGATGATCGGAAGCAAGTCGCGGCAGATGGGAAACGTCCAGTGTTACGCCTGGATGATGATTCTAGCGGGAAGTATAGTAGGCGGCTTGGCATTGCCGGGGTGGGCAGAGTCTGGGGAAGTAGAGCATGGAGCCGCTAAAGGCATAGCTCGACTGAACGATCGCAACCGCCCTGTCACTACAGTGAAAGAATGGTTGGCGCAAATCGAAGCCGAAACTGTTCAGGTGACAGAAGTGAATGTGAATCGGGTTGAAACTGGACTCGAAATTGTTCTTCAGACGGCGGCAGGAAGATCTCTACAAATTGATGCCAACCAGTTTCGGGTTGAAGGAACTTCGCTGATCGCGGATATTCCCAATGCGGTGTTGGCATTGCCGGATGGGCAGGAGTTCAGTGCTGAGAACCCGACAGAGGACATTGCGGCGGTACGCGTTACCCAGGAAGCTAGTAGTATTCGGGTCAGCGTCACAGGCAACAATGCCCTACCCACCTCAGAAGTGATCCTGAGAACTGGAGAGTTTGCCTACACCTTGAACCCGGAAGCGCCAGATACAGACGTACCGGAAGAAGAGGTTGTGGCGACCGGCGATCGCGATCAGGGCTATAATCCGTCGAACGCTAGCACCGCCACCGGGACAGATACCCCAATCCGAGATATTCCGCTTTCGATTCAAACCGTGCCTCAGCAGGTAATTGAAGATCGGAATGTTACAACTTTAGAAAATGCTTTAGAAACCGTTGGCGGGGTTGCACCTTCCGGGGGCAGAGGCACAAGCGCATTTGGGCCTGGGCTACTGATTCGGGGATTTGATGCCAGTCCGAGTGTGTTTCGAGATGGTATTAGTTACTTTTCGCTCTCGCCGCTCAGCACCAACGATGTTGAACGCATTGATGTGTTGAAAGGACCAGCATCGGTGTTATTTGGTCAGGGAGAACCCGGCGGGATCATCAACCTGGTGACGAAGAAACCCCTACGGGATCCTTTATACTCCGTTTCATTTAGCGCTGGAAACTTTAACACCTATCGTGGGGCGATCGATTTCTCGGGGCCCTTAAATGATGACAAAACGGTGCGCTATCGCTTAAATGTTTCCTATGAAAACTATGGGGGTTTCCGCGATTTTGTCAATGGAGAACGATTAATCGTCTCACCGATCCTGACCTGGGATATGAGTCCAAATACCTCCCTCAGTTTCTATGGTCAATATTCGCGTAACCGGGAAACAATCGATGAAGGAATTGTGGCAATTGGCGATCGCGTAGCCAATCTACCCCGCGATCGCTTTTTGAACGAAAAATTTGGTGAGTTTGAGCAGGATCAGTTTAATTTTGGCTATCGGCTTGACCATCGATTTAGTGACAATTGGGCACTTCGCCATGCCCTGCAATATACCCAATACAAACCGGAACGGTTGGTGCCATCTCTAGGTGGTTTAGATGAGGAAACAGGGGACGCGGAACGGTATGAATACTATGCGGCGGGAACCTATAAACGGTTTTTCACCAATGCCGAAGTGCTGGGTAAATTTAATACTGGTTCTATCAAACATCAACTATTGTTTGGCACAGAATATCGTCGTGGTGTGGAAGAGCCGCGCTTTCAGTTCACGAACTCTTACCCATCAATTAACATCTTTAACCCGGTTTATACACGGGAGCGCTTCAGAATTGAACCGGAGTTTTTCCGGGATGATAATATTGATACGATCGGGGTCTACATCCAAGATCAAATTGAGCTATTGCCTAACCTGAAGGTATTGGCAGGGGTGCGTTATGATTACGTCGATCAATTTCGTACCACTCGGTTTGTCGGTGAATCCCGCGAAGAATATGAGTTGAGGGATAGTAAGTTCACACCCCGATTTGGCATTGTCTATCAACCGATCGCACCCATTTCACTCTATGCCTCTTACACCACCTCGTTTAAACCGTCGTTTGGAGCCAGTCGCAATGATGATGGTTCTACATTTAAACCAGAAACAGGACGGCAGTTTGAGGTGGGGGTGAAAGCCGATCTCTCCGATCGTCTGAGCCTGACTTTAGCGGCATTCGACATTCGCAAACAGAATGTGACAACCCCCGATCCAGAGAATCCAGCTTTTTCGCTACAAACTGGAGAAGTGACCAGTCGCGGCTTTGAGGTGAATCTTGGCGGGGAAATCCTCCCAGGTTGGAACATGGTCGCTGGTTATACCTATCTAGATGCCTTTGTCAGCGAAGATACGACGGATATTGTGGGCAACAAGTTAGCCAATGTTCCTGCCAATCAATTCAGCCTGTGGACAACCTATGAAATTCAACGGGGTAGCCTGCGGGGCTTGGGCTTTGGACTAGGATTTTTCTATGTCGATCAACGGGAGGGCGATTTAGACAATACCTTTACCCTACCCAGCTATTTTCGTACCGATGCCGCTTTATACTATCGCCGCGATAATTGGCGGGCACAGTTGAATATTCAAAATCTATTTGGCATTGAATACTTCACCTCTGCTTCCTATGGCTATCGGTTGAATGTCAATCCAGGTGCGCCTTTCTCGATCGTGGGAACTATTTCCGTCGATTTCTAGGCATAGTTGCCAGATTCCCCCTTACCCCCTTAATATTTTTGATCTGCCACTCGCTCCCCGATCGCATGATGAGACACTGCTGGCGCTGGTTAATATTGACGACACTGATGGTATTTACCTGCTGGCAGACGATCGCCTGCCGTCCAGTGCCTCATGCAGTCACGCCAGCCAGTTCAGCCGATTGTCGTTTAGTCGAACATGCGGCGGGTACAACCTGTGTGCCTCTTAGCATTCAGCGCTTGGTCACGTTAGATTCAATGTCGTTTGAATATGCGCTCTCCCTGGGATTACAACCTATTGCTGCGCCTTTATCTCAGCAAATTCCCGCATATCTGCGCGATCGCGTGGTTGGAGTGGAAAATATTGGCGATGGGGGAGTTCCCAATTTAGAACGCGTTCTGGCACTCAAACCCGATCTAATTATTGGGCTGGACTTTAATCAGAATATCTATGCCCAAGCATCCCAGATTGCCCCAACATTGTTGCTTCAGTTTGACCATAGCGGGTTGTGGAAAGAGTTCTTACACCGCTTTAGTCTGGCTCTCGATCGGAAAGCGATCGGGCAACAGGTAATGGAGCATTACAACCGGCGTTTGCAAACCTTACAACGCACTTTGAAGGCAGCAGTTGCATCAGATCAACGCTTACCCTTTCCCCCTCAGGTATCGGTGGTGCGGATCTATCCAGACACCATTAATCTCTATTTCCGTGAATCATTCTGCGGCACGATCTTAGAAGATGCTGGGTTAGCTCGCCCTGAAGCCCAACGGCTCTCGGGTGCAGAAGCGAAACGTCAATTTGGTAACGAAATTCAAGCCTCCATTAGTATGGAACAGGTGGATCAAGCCGATGGGGATGTCATGTTTGTCTGGACATCGGAGGATACGGCGGCGGCGAACGCATCGGCGCAGGAGAAATTAGCTAAGTTACAGTCAGCGCCTTTGTGGCAACAGTTAAATGCCATCAAACGCGATCGAATCTATTTTGTACCTCGTCACTGGCTTGGTGCGGGGCCACTTGCCGCCGATGCGGTCATTGACGATTTGTTTAAATACCTGGGGAAACAAGCCTGAATCTGTCCCCATGCTCCGACTCAGTCTACCCGTCACTTCCGCGATCGCCCATCGGCTCCACCAGCAAAAATTCCGTTTAGGAGCCAAAAAACTCCCGCTAGGAGCCAAAATCAGCTTTCGTAACCGATAAAGTTTACGATAATCTGCTGAACGGCTTTAGTGGTCTGCATCAATGCCAATTCCCTTACAGCAGTATCGATCGCTTCTGGCAAACTATCTGCAACCGCAACGGGGGCGTGTCATTGGATTGGCGATCGCGCTATTGAGTAGCATTGCCTTACAAATCATCAATCCCCAAATCCTGGGTTACTTCATCGACACCGCCGTTGCCGGGGGGGCGCAACATACCCTCCTGCTATCCGCACTCACATTTACCGCGATCGCACTGTTAACTCAAGTGTTTGCGGTTGCTGCCACCTATCTGGGAGAAACGGTCGCCTGGACTGCCACGAATGCGCTACGGATTGATCTAGCTGCCCATTGTTTACAGCTTGATTTATCTTTTCATAAAGCCCATACACCGGGGGAATTGCTAGAGCGAGTTGATGGCGATGTGAATGCGCTCTCTCGATTTTTCTCTCAACTTGTGATTCATGTTTTAGGGAATAGCCTTCTTTTAGTCGGCATTCTCGTTGTGCTCTGGTTTGAGAACCAATTCGCTGGGCTGTGTCTAACGGTGTTTGCTGTAGTAGCGTTGGCACTCTTGCTAGGTCTGCGATCGCTCGCGATCTCGCCCTGGGCGAAATACCGTCAGATTAGTGCTGAATTTTATGGCACATTAGGCGAACATATTGTTGGACGCGAGGATATTCGCGCCAATGGGGCTGTGGGGTATGTGATGCACCGCTTCTTTGCCCTGTTACAGCAGTGGTTGCCAGTTTACCAACAGGCGAGATTTGCCAGTACCGTATTATGGTTTAGCAGTGTGGGGTTATTTACCATTGGCAATGCGATCGCCCTTGCCCTCTCTGCCTATCTCTGGAATCAAAAGACCATTACGATCGGCGCGGCCTACCTGATCTTTCACTACACCAATCTACTCTCGCAACCGATCGAGCGCATTCGGGAAGAGTTGGAACAACTGCAACAGGTGGAAGCCAGTATTCAGCGGATTCGTGATCTATTGGCTGTTCAGTCTACGGTAGATGATCGGGGGGATTGCTCCTTGCCGACAGGGGCATTATCGGTCTGTTTTAACCAGGTGAGGTTTAGTTATGAGAGCAACGCCAGTTCCCCTGCGGTTCTCCCTTTATCCACGCTTCAGGACATTTCCTTCCACCTGCCGGCTGGCCGTGTCTTAGGTCTACTAGGGCGGACAGGAAGTGGCAAAAGTACGATCGCTCGCTTGCTCCTGCGGCTATACGACGTGCAATCGGGCGAAATTCAGTTAGGGAACTGTACGATCGCTCAGACGCGCCTAGCGGAACTACGACAACGGGTTGGCTTAGTCACCCAGGATGTCCAGTTATTTCAAGCTAGTGTGCGGGATAACCTGACCTTTTTTAATCCACACATCTCTGATCCTGTCATTCTGGCAACCCTGGAGGATTTGGGCTTAGGGCAATGGTTGAAATCGCTGCCTGACGGGCTTCATACCCAATTAGGAGCTGATAGTAGTGGGCTTTCTGCCGGACAGGCACAGTTACTGGCATTAGTGCGTGTATTTCTCAAAAACCCAGGTCTGGTTATTCTGGATGAAGCCTCCTCCCGACTCGACCCCCAAACGGAAGCTCTTCTTGATCGGGCGATTGATAAGTTACTGACGCATCGCACCGGTATCATCATTGCCCATCGCTTACAAAGTGTGCAACGTGCCGATCAAATCTTGATCTTAGAGCAGGGAAAGGTGGTGGAATATGGCGATCGCTTGAATTTAATGCATCAACCTGATTCGCGCTTTGCCCAAATGCTTCACAAAGCAGCAGAAATCTGATTAAGATGAGAACTTAACCTACTATTGACAAATTCTCTCATGTCTATTTCTCCCGCGCTCACGACCCGCCATTTAACCCTGGCTTACGAAAACACGACGATCGTCCGGGATCTGACATTAGCCATTCCGGCAGGGCAGATTACGGTGTTAGTTGGTGCGAATGGTTGTGGGAAATCGACATTGTTGCGAGGCTTGGCGAGGCTGCTGAAACCTACCCAGGGAGCGGTTTATTTAGATGGAAAATCGATCGCGCAACACTCGACAAAAGCGGTAGCTCAACAACTGGGACTTTTACCACAAAGCCCGGTTGCCCCGGAAGGATTAACGGTTAAGGATCTCGTTTCTCAAGGTCGCTATCCGTATCAAAATTGGCTCCAGCAGTGGTCATCTCAGGACGAACGCTATGTTCAGCAGGCATTAGAAATTACTGATTTAGTAGAACTGGGCGATCGACCGCTTGATACCCTGTCCGGTGGACAACGTCAACGAGCCTGGATTGCCATGACCCTCGCCCAAAACACCCAAATTTTGTTATTAGATGAACCAACTACCTTTTTAGATCTGGCGCATCAAATTGAGGTATTGGACTTACTGTATGACTTGAATCAGCAACAGGGTCGCACGATCGTCATGGTATTGCACGATTTAAACCATGCCTGCCGCTATGCGGATTATTTAGTCGCTATCCACCGAGGGCAGGTGTTTGCCGCCGGTGAACCCAGATCTGTAATTACAGAGGACACCGTACAGGCTGTATTTAACCTACAATGTCAAATCTATCCTGACCCCATATCAGGTACACCGATGTGCATTCCAATTAGCACAAAAACTAAACTCAAGTTGAACCAATGTCAGTAATCGTGTCAGAGGTTTGAAGCAACATCTAATACCTGAAAGATGCCAGCCACCCTGAACTCCTTCTAGCAGGTCAATCTGTTCCCCAGGCAGTTCAACGAAACCCTTTACCCCAAAGAAAATCTCATGTGCTAGGCTGCAATCCTGTGCTTAAGTGATAGGATAATGAGCCGTTTTTTCTCTCGATTCTCTCAGGCAACAAAATTCTCTACGATCGCTATCATTAGCTTGGCAACGTTACTCCTGCTTTGGTTAAATTTGCCTGGTTTGACGCAGGAAACCCTGGAAGAAAAAGTGTTTAACCAGGTGTGGCAAACAGTCAATGAAAATTTCTATGATCCCAATTTTAATGGGGTTAACTGGGTAGCGATGCGAGAGCAGTATAGACCTCAAGCGATCGCCGTTCGTGGTTCGCAACAGTTGGCAACCGTAGTGAACCAAATGCTAGCTGAATTGCAGACCTCCCATACTCACTTTTATACTCCCAATGAGACAGCCTATTATCAACTATTGGGAATTTTTCAACCTGCGATCAAAGATTTACCCGCCGCCGCGAAAGCCCTATTTCCCAATGGCAAATATGAGTACACTGGGATTGGCATTTTCACTCAACTCAGAAATAGCAAAACCTTTGTCAGTGCTATTTTAGAGGGCAGTCCAGCCGCGATCGCGGGTTTAAGGGTCGGTGACGAATTGCTGGGAGTCGATGGTCAACCCTATCAAGCAATTGCATCCTTTACCGGCAAAGCTGGACAGAAGGTGACCCTATCCATTCAACGCACGTCTGATCCCAATAGCCGTCAAGCGATTACGGTCACTCCTGAAAAATTGGATGCGACAACGTTGTTTAAGGATGCTCAACGAGCCAGCACTCAGGTAATTCAGCAGCAAGGTAAGCGCCTGGGCTATATTCACATTTGGTCGAATGCGGCTGACTTGCACCAGCAGCAAATGATCGAAGATTTGACCTTCGGCAAACTCGCGAATACCGATGGTTTAGTGTTGGATCTGCGAGATGGTTGGGGTGGTGGTTCGATCGCGTATCTCAACTTCTTTACGGGTGAGAGTCCCAGTGTTACCAGCATTCGTCGAGATGGTCGTTCATTCTTGACCCACTATCGCTGGAACAAACCCGTTGTGCTATTGATGAATCAGGGTAGTCGCAGCAGTAAGGAGATCATTGCCTTCGGGTTTCGCCAGGCTAACCTTGGGGCATTAGTAGGCACGACGACGGCGGGTGCAGTGGTGGCAGGACGGGGATTTGTCATGCAGGATGGGAGTTTGCTGTATGTGGCTGTCGCCGATGTCTTGGTGAATGGCAATCAACGATTGGAAGGCAAGGGAGTGGCTCCTGATGTGCCTGTGACGTTGCCGTTGGAATATGCTGCCGGAGTTGATCCGCAAAAGCAACAGGCGATCGCGACCTTGATTACAGCGATTGAACAACAACATCAGTCATCATCGACTGGCAAGTAGTTCGTTGTAATATTGCGATCGTTGATTGGGTAAATACATCGTTGGTTGAACCATTTGTTGCTGCAACTGGAACGATCGCGTAATGTTAATCCGACTGAGAAAATCGAGATCATGGGAAATGACCCACAGGGCTCCCTCGTATTCATTCAATGCCTCCACCAGTTGATCGACGGTAGCCATATCTAGATTGTTGGTAGGTTCATCCAGAATCACTAAATCGAGTTCTGAAATGCTGATTATGGCGATCGCTAACCTCGCCAATTCACCCCCACTCAACCCGGACGCTGGTTTATAGACATCATCACGAAAAAACAGAAAGTGACCTAACTGTTGTCGTAAGAGTTGATAGTTCAGAGTTGGATTGGCTTGACGCAGGTTCTCCAACACTGTTTGGCTGCGATCGATCAAGTCATAACTCTGATCCAGATAAACTGTCCGCATCCCTGCCCGTTGGACTTCCCCACCTTGCAAATCGGCTGAGGTTGATGTTAGCCCTAGTATGGCTTTCACCAGGCAGGATTTCCCTGAACCATTGATGCCTGCTACAGCTATCCGATCGCCACTGGCAATGTGCAGATGAATGTCTTTCAGGAGTAAGCGATCGCCCACCCAAAGCTGAGCGTGGTTGATTTCAATTAAGTTTCGATGCTTTTTACTTTTTTCCTCCAAGCGAATCCTCGTAGCTTTATGAGTTCTGAGTTTCGTTTCAGTGACCTTTTGCGTTGCTGCCGCGATCGCCTGGTCATGTTTGAGCTTCTGAGATCCGGCTGTGGCTTCTGCTTGTCGCTGTAGACCACCTGCCACAATCCGTGGCATCCCTCCATTCAATCCTTTTTGCCGACCATTGCGACGAGATTGGGCTGCCCGTTCCTGCTCCTGCAATGCCGAGGCTTTTGCCCGTTTGAGATCTTTCTGAGCCGTGGTATGCGATCGCACTTGTGCCGCCTGTTCAAGCTGCTTTTGCTCACGATAGAGTGAAAAGTTGCCACCATATATCCGTAGTCCTGTTGGAGTCAGTTCCCAGGTAGTCTGTGCCACCTGATCCAAAAAGAATGGTTTATGTGAAACGATGACAAATGCCCCCTCAAACTGACAGAGACAGTGACGCAGTTGTTCTAACGATCGATAGTCCAGGTGATTTGTGGGCTCATCGAGCAATAGGAGATCGGGCGATCGCGATAAACCAAGGGCGAGGAATAACTTGGTCAATTCTCCCCCGCTCACTGTTTGCATGGGTAAGGATAGGTCTAAGGTGGTACTGAACTGGGCTTCAAGGATTTGCTCAACTTCCCACCACTCGTGAGAATGGGCACTCAGAAAGTCGAGGATGGACTCAGCTTTAATCGAATTCCGAATGGTACTAATTTGTGGCAAATAGTAGATTGACCCGCTATGGGTCACTGATCCTTGAGTAGGTTGGAGCTGACCGGCCAGAAGCTTAAGTAATGTGGATTTGCCAACCCCATTGTCACCAACTAAAGCAATGCGATCGTTGGCTGAGAGACTGATCTGAATGCCTGGAAATAGGGTACGGGTAGCATTCAACTCATAGCTCAAGTTCTCAGCAATTAAGTAGGGCTGTCGCGGGTATAACACCTGCTACCTCCTTGCAGATAGGATGACACCATTAGGCTGATCAAACAACAATGGCGATGATATAAATTCGATCGTGAAAAACTTTGAAATGCCAGAATAACGCCATCTGCTAGTTTGTCGCTAGCACTCAGCACAAATCTATTGTGTCTGAAACCAGGTTAATCGCTGGGCTGACTGGCTAGAAAATGCTACTTCATTGTTTTGGCGATTGAAGAGTTCTGATTACAATAGCGCAAATTCAGCTACAGTGTCTAGCGATCGCGTTCCGGAATCATCAAAACTAATTTGTTCCTGACTGGCATGGGATCAAACTGTTGAAGAGAGCCGCTTTTTAAGCCTACCAATCTTCAAATCAACGGCGACCAAACAGCGTAACCGGCGATGGATTAAGCTAAGAATATCGGTGCATCCTGTCTCTGGCTGCGATCGGCGATCGTCAATTTTTGCCTGCAATAAATCATGTACCTGACGCTGACGGCGTTTCATCTGTGCCCAGGGAGACCAGCCGCCCCAGTTGATCGCCATCCATTAACATCAGCGAATTTTTGCCGATCAACGGGGCAGCTAAATGATGACCGCAACCCACATCAAACTTAGAGTCTTGCGTAAAGATTTCTTGAATCGCCTGGGGATTGCCTACAATCACATACGACCCTAGACCGCTCAGGGTGATTGGAAGAGATTAATCACGCCTACCCCCTCTAATCTCCCAGCAACTTTCACCCACTCCCCACTCCCTACTCCCTCTCTCCCCCACAGCCAGAACACCTGTATTTTCAAACCACCTTTGCACTGATTAAATCCATAATTTGTTCAATCAACTCTTCTGGAGTCACTGGTTTGGCAAGGTGGCGTTGGAATCCGGCAGCTAGAGCCTGTTGTTGATCCATTTCACTGGCATAGGCAGTCAACGCGATCGCCAGAATCGATTTTTGGGTTTCAGCTTCTAAAGCTCGTACCTGGCGTAATAACGTGTAGCCATCCATCTCTGGCATACCAATATCACTCAGCAGCAGATCAAATTTAGATTGTGTGATCTGTTGCAGGGCCGCTTGCGCCGAATCAACCGCCGTGACGATCGCTCCATATTGTTCCAACGCATAGGCAAAAAAGTTGCGACTGTCCGGGTCATCATCAACGACTAAAATTTGTAATTCTGACAACGGTAAAATGGGAGCCGCATCAGCCGTTGCGATCGCAATTGATTCCAGGGGCGACTTGGGTAGTTCCTCAATCAGTGGCAATCTCACAGTAAAGGTAGCACCCCGTTCTTCGCCTAAGCTCTCTGCCCAAACCGTTCCACCATGCAGTTCGACTAAATACCGCACGATCGCTAAGCCTAATCCCAAGCCACCAAACTTGCGAGTCGTGGTGCTGTCTGCCTGCCGAAAATAATCAAACACATGGGGCAAAAAATCTGGGTTAATGCCTTTGCCATTGTCGCTAACGATCAGTTGCACATGGGCATCAACTCGTTCTAACTGCACATCCACCCGCCGTCCTTCTGGGGTAAATTTGACAGCATTTGAGAGCAGATTCCAAACAATTTGCTGCAACCGAGCCGCATCCCCTAAGACCCGCCCGATCGTGGAATCAAGCTTTGTATGAATTTGAATCGATTTGGCTTCAGCCGCCAGCCGCACTGTTTCTAATGCTGCCATCGTGGTTGTCGCTAAATCAACCGGAACCATTGTCAAACTCAGTTTGCCCCGCATAATCCGCGAGACATCGAGTAAATCCTCAATCAATTGCGCTTGCAGACTGGCGTTGCGTTCGATCGTTTCCAACGCTTTTTTCAGAGCAGTTTCATCAAAATGGCGACTTTGTAAAAGCTTTGCCCACCCCAGAATCGGATTCAGTGGCGATCGCAATTCATGGGACAATACCGCTAAAAATTCATCTTTAATCCGATTGGCGGCTTCTGCCTGTTCACGGGCAGCTTGCTCTAACGCCAATAGCTTTTCTCGTTCTGCCTCGGCATGCTTACGCTCGGTAATGTCGCGCACCGTCGCCGAAATCCCGACCAATCGCTCATCTCGACTTTTGATCGGAGACACAGTAATCGAAACATCGATCGACTGCCCATCTTGGCGAAAACAAACCGTCTCTAAATTGGTAATACTGTCACCATTGCGAATCGTATCGAGGATTTGGAGTGATTCGCCGGGTCGGTTGGGAGAGGTCAGGAAGGAGATCGACTGCCCTCGAATTTCAGCCGCCGTATACCCAAAAATCTTTTCGGCTCCGGTATTCCAACTGACGATCGTGCCGTATAAGGTAAAGCCAATAATCGCATCCTGAGACGACTCTACGATCGCGGACAAAAGTAAGCGGTTTTCTTCTGCCCGTCGCCGATCGGTAATGTCGTTAAGAATATAAACTGCACCTACGAAAATATTATGTTCATTCAATACTGGCTCGATCGTCAGATTATACCAGCGATCACGAGTTTGAATTTCTAAACTCTCCCGCCTTTGGGTAGCTCGTACCTGCTCAAATGGGGTATTGTTTGTGCCTAAATGAGTTGCCATCACCTGCTGATGGGGTTCTCCCAGGATCACATCCATCGATCGATCAAACAACTTCAGTAACGCCTGATTACAGCGTAAAAAGCACCCATTTTGATCTAAAAATCCCATGCCATCACTGATGGAATCGAAGGTGGTTTGCCATTGTCTAGCTGCCGCTAACGCCGCGTCCTCAGCTTGACGAATTCGCAGCAGCGATCGAATCGTCGCCAATAACTCGATCGCCGCCACCGGTTGGGCTAAATAGGCATCCGCCCCACTATCCAAACCGTGAGCTTTATCCTGGCTCTCGACAAACGACGCAGATAACATTAACACTGGAACTGACGTTGTGGCAGGATTGGCTTTGATTTGCCGACAAACTTCAAACCCGTTCGTATCGGATAATTGAACATCTAAGATGACTAAATCGGGTAATTGTTCCGCAATTAACTGTAATCCAGCGGTGCCAGTCGCGGCTCCGATCACGTCAAATCCCACATTTTGCAGCATTCTCTGGACAACGTAGCGGTTCGTATCATTGTCATCAACATGCAGGATTTTGACTGAAGGTGCGTCAGCCATGCCCATCTCCTTCAGTTTTCAATGCCAAGCCTGCTTTCACCAAAGCCTCTTGCAGTTTTATCATTGTCGTATTGTCAGGAGAACTATCTTTAGAGATAATTGCTACCACTTGCTGAGCTAAAACCTGACGATCGTGGGTATTGAGGGAATGCGATGTATGAATAATGACGGGAATATGCTGCGTCTCTGGATGACTTCTCAGCCGTTCTAGCACCTCGATGCCGTTCAAATCGGGCATGACTAAATCTAAAATAATCGCCTGGGGTTGCGCTTGCTGGGCTAACATTAAGCCCTCGTTGCCATTCCCTGCTTCTAAAATTTTCAGGGATGTTGTGAAGAACTGTTGCTTTACCAGATAGCGAGCGACTAAATCATCGTCAATCAGAAGCAGCGTTTGTTGCTGGTGCGGGTTGATCAGGGTATTCAGTTGATTCAACAACGTCAATCGATCGACGGGCTTGACCAGAAAGGCATCGGCTCCCAAGGCTTTGGCTTGCTTCTCGTTATCAATCACAGTTACCACCAGAATCGGAATCGATCGCGTGGCGGCATTTTCTTTCATTTGCGCCAGAAATGACCAGGTATTTTCCCCTTCCAGGAGTACATCTAGCACGATCGCTAGCGGCTGAATTTGTTCCAGGGTTTGCCGCGCCTGTTCCAGGGTTCGAGCCGCAATCAGTTGATAGTTCGATCCAGCCAGATATTTCTCATAGGTAAACACGGTTTCGGACTGATCTTCAATCACTAAGATCGGCGATCGCTGCGGATCAAGATTGAGGGGTAGGGGCGCGATCGGCAGTTGCTCGCCCACTCCGGCATACACGATCGGAATCACGACTGAAAACGTAGACCCCGCTCCCGGTGTACTGGTGAGGTGGATCGTTCCCCCCAATAATTCAGCCAATTTGCGAGAGAGTGGCAATCCTAACCCCGTCCCTTTGACCCGCTTTTGTAAGTGGGATTCCACCTGCACAAAGTCCTCAAAAATCCGCTCTTGATGTTCGGGAGCAATGCCAATTCCTGTATCCGCCACGGACAACACAATCCGATCCTCACTTTGAGCGGCTGAAACTCGCACCTCTCCCTGTTCCGTATATTTCAAGGCATTGGAAATGAAGTTTCGGAGGATTTGCGCTACCTTCCCTTCATCGGTGCAGAGTTGAGGTAGATTGGGGGGTTCTTCAATCAGCAGGTTAACCGCCGTATTATGCATTAACAGGGGACGCAACATGCCCCGCAGGGTGGCAAACAGTTCGCTAACTTCAAACGTGGTGGGATAAACTACAATTTTCCCAGCTTCTACTTTGGCTAAATCCAGCAGGTCATTGACGAGTTCTGCCAACCCTTCCGCCGCCTTGCGAATAAAGGTGACTTGTTTTTCCTGTTCTCCGGTTAACTCACCATCCAGGCGATCGAGCAACAGGCGAGTCAACGACATAATGGAGTTGAGGGGGGTGCGGAATTCGTGACTCATATTTGAGAGAAACCGCGTTTTCAGTTCATTTGCCCGTTTCAAAGAATCGGCTTTTTCATCCAATTCCGCATATAACGCCACCACTCCCCGATTCGTATCTTCCAGTTCCCGATTCAATTGGGTTAACTGTTCCTCCCGTTGCCGCAGCGCCTCTAAGGCTTGCAATAGTTCCTGATTTTGCTGTTGAATTTCTTCATAGGGGTTTTGCGGCGATCGTTGAGCTAACTCCGTAGCAATGTGGTCAATGCGATCGGGAGTCAACGGGGCAAGGCGACGGGGCAGATATTTGCCCATTAACACGCTGGTTCCATGCCCCAGGGACGATTCAATTTGAAATTGATCCATTAATCGCCGTGAGCCGAGAATGCCTGCGCCCATGCTAGTAGAGGAATCATACCGCCCATCCAAAATGTCTGGCAGATTGGCAATGCCTGCCCCTTTATCCTGAATACTAATCAACAAAATTTGGGGCGATTTACCTTCTACTCGAAACTCCACCCGACCACTTTTAGCATATTGAAACGCATTCCGGGCAATTTCTGAAACCGCCGTAGCAATTCGGACTTGATCTTGGGTATCAAACCCAATTAATTCGGCAATTTGACGTGCCCGTTGGCGGGTTAGCACCACATCCTGTTCATAGCAAATTTCCAGGGTTAATAACGGGGCTCGCATGGCTAATTCACCTCCCGCGCCACTAGAACTGTGACATCATCGCGTCCTCGATTAAAGTCACGGTACAACACTCCCGCAATTAAGCTGGGATGTTTATGGCACAACCCCGGATAGCGATCTAAGCGCCATTGGGTTCGCAAGCCATCGGAATGCATAATCAGCAGGTTGCCACTCGACCAGGAATAGTGAAACGCCTGGATCTTGCGTAATTCATGACCAATTGTGCCGTTATGGGAAACCATGCTGGTACTCTGTTCCGCCATACAGAGACAGCCAGCAATATTGCCAATACCGGCATAAGTCACGGTCTGCTGAGGCAAATCCACTGCCGCGATCGCGATCGCCGCTCCTCGGGTCGTGCGGAGGGCAGCATGCGCCGTTTTTAGAATATCGACCGGATGACAATGAGCCTGTTCGTGAAAAATCCGCACTGCTTCTAAGGAGGCTTGAGCGGCTAAGGACCCATGACCTAACCCATCTGCTACTAAAATCAGATCTCGATCGCCCAGGGAACAACTTGTCCAAACATCCCCCGCAATCTCTTCGCCCGACTTGGGTAAACACACCGCTCCGATCTCTAAGCGTCCCGGAGATCGGGGAATCTGGGAGCCTGCCCAAAGCTGACACAGAATTGCGGTTCCTTGGTCGGGTACTGAATAAATCTCAAACCGATCCGACAGCCGTTGCATGGCTCCTAACCCATTCCCAGGAGTCCCCGCCGTCGAAAAGCCATCTTGCAGACACAGACCAATATCCTGAATCCCAGGACCGCGATCGAGGGCAAGCAATTGCAGACCCAGAATCCCCTGTTGCTCTAAGGGACAGAGTAACAACTGCCCATCATGGGCATGATTTGCCAAATTATTCGCCACTTCCGTGACCACTAACCCGACCTTTCCCTGTTCCACCTCATTGAAACCCAGACGGTGACTCAGGGCGATCGCTTTACGCCGGGCATCCCCGGTTTGGCTCGAATCCCCGATCTCCAGGGCAATTGGTTCGGTCATACCGGGTTCACTTCCATTTGATAATTGTCACAACTGTCCCTTCTCCGACTCTAGACACAATATCGAACTCATTGACTAACCGCTTGGTGCCGCTCAACCCCATGCCTAGCCCACTGCCCGTGGTGTAGCCATCCTTCAGCGCCAGTTCCAGGTCGGGGATGCCTGGTCCTTGATCGGTAAAGGTGAGGCGTACTCCACGCCGATCGCCAGCATCCACTATTTCGATCGTCACCGTTCCCCCTCCACCATAATCCAATGTGTTCCGGGCAAGTTCACTGGCGGCAGTCACTAACTTGGTTTGATCCACTAAACTAAACTTCAGATCTACCGCACATTGACGCACCGCTTGCCGCACCAGGACAACGTCAGCGGAGGACTGAATCCCCATCACTTCATGTCTCTCCATACAGATCTGTACGCTCCCCTGGCAGAATGGGTAATCCCATCCCAGATCGATCGGGACTGAGGGTTAAGTTGAGCAGTGCCATGCCCTTTTCTACGTTTAAAGCTGTCCGAATGCCGGTGAGGGATAACCCTAATTCGACTAATGTAATCGCGACAGCAGGTTGCATTCCCACAACTACCGTTTGGGCATCTAACACCTGCGCCATTTTGGCAATATTGCCTAAGATTCTGCCAATGAATGAGTCAACAATTTCCAGGGCTGAAATATCAATTAATACTCCCCGAGCATTCACCTGGCTGATGCGATTGGTTAAGTCATCCTGCAAGGTCATCGCCAACCGATCGTGCATATCGACCTGGATCGTGACCAGCAGAAATTCACCCATTTGGAGAATTGGAATCCGTTCCATAATCCCTCTACTGGTTAGATCTAAGGTTGAGTTCGCACAATTTTTACTCCCACCCGTTGCATGGCTAACCCAAAGGCATCTGCCAGACTGGATTTAGTAATCACATTCGCCAGATCGACCCCTAAATAAACGATCGTTTGGGCAATTTGGGGACGAATACCGCTGATGATGCAATCCGCCCCCATGAGACGAGCCGCCGTAATGGTTTTAAGTAAATGCTGTGCTGTTAACGTGTCCACCGTTGGCACTCCTGTAATGTCGATAATGGCAACTTCTGAACCCGTTTCCACGATCTTCTGGAGCAAGGATTCCATCACGACCTGAGTGCGGGCACTATCAAGAGTGCCAATAATGGGGAGCGCTAAAATCCCGTCCCATAACTTGACAACCGGAGTCGATAACTCCATAAGTTCCTCCTGTTGCCGCCGGATAATGTCTTCCCGAGTTTTTTGGTAAACCTCTGTGGTAAATAAGCCTAATTTGTCCAACAGCGTCGTAGCGATCCAAATGTTATCGACCAGGGATTGCCCATCCTGGACAAACTCCCGCCGCATTTGCTCGAACAATGGCTGCTTAAACGAGAACACGAAACTCGCTGTCTCCGATGGACTAAAGCCTTTCTGCGATCGACTGCGAGAGATCGCTGTTAGCAAATTTCGCATGTCTTGCCAAGCAGATCCCTGGATATCCAAAACCTGATTCTGGCGCACTGCTTCTCGAAACAGGCTAAGAAACTCCCGACATTCTTCCCGTAGCTCTGCCTCCTTCAGTAACCCCCGCCGATTACTGGTTACCGTAATTTCTTGCAGCCATGCCGCTAGTAGATCTGCTTCACACTGCTGAAGGATTTCGGGAATTTTGCTAGTGCTGCCCATTTTTGTACTCGCACAGAAATTTAAGTCGGATGGATTTAGAAGATCAGGCTTTAAGGAAACTAGCTAGTCATAAGAACAACGAGTGTTAACCGATCGTGCTAAATGGAGTACTTAGACTTGATACATTTCTACCTAAAGGCAGTCAACTAACACCGTAAACCGAGGTAGCTTCTTAAAGGCTTCACATTCTTGATTATTATAAGAGGAAAGTGGGTCAAAGCAAATACGTGTCACAATTATAGAAGGTGTCACATCATCTATCCAATGAATAGTCCTTTAGTACCGCAAAAACGTGAGATTTATACTTTGCAGGTGGGAGCCAAAGGACGAGTCGTGATTCCAGCCAGCTTACGCAAGCAACTGGATCTGCGAGAGGGCGATAACCTGGTTATGCGGCTAGAATCCGACGGTAGCTTACGCCTGGTCAGTTTACGCACCCAACTTAAACAGATGCGCGGCATGTTGAAATCCACCTCTCCAGCATGCAGCCTGGTCACAGAACTAATGCAGGAACGGCAAGAGGAAGCACAACGTGAGTAAGGTCGTGTTAGATGCCTCTGCCCTATTGGTCTATTTATGTGACGAGGTAGGGGCTGAGATGGTTGAGGAAGCTCTGAGCCAGGGTGCGTATATTAGTGCCTTAAATTGGGCTGAGGTGCTATCTAAGGTGACAGGATTGGGCGAAAATCCGGCGATGATTGCTACCCGATTAGAAAACCAGGGATTATTTAGTCAAGGTTTAACGATCGTACCGCTCACTGAAATCGATGCCCTGACGATCTCGCAAATTTATGCTCTAACCAAAGGAACTCAATTAGGGCTTGGTGAGCGCGCCTGTTTAGGGTTAGCTCAACGGTTAGCCTTACCTGTGTTAACAACAGATCGTTCCTGGAGCAATTTAAATTTAAATATAGAAATTTGTTTAATTGGCTAGTAGAGGGTAGCTCTGGCGATGCATCCTGTGATTCAGCAACGCCCAAACATCTTAGAGGATGTTTTAAAAGTATCAAAACGATTGCACTAGCCCCCTAAATCCCCCTTTCTAGAATGCCGTCAGGCTATATTCTGGGGGACTTTGAATCCGGTTCCCCCCAGAATTGGGGGATTAGGGAGGCAGTTCAGGTAACGATTGTGACTTTTCAAACGCCCTCTTAGCCCAATGCTTGATCTGGATTAATCCAGGAAATGTCTGAGCAAAATATTACCCCGATCGGGGTTTAGCATTCGGCAGATCATCTCTGCCCAATCAGAAAGACTGTTGACCGAACGCCAAACCCTGACAATTTATGGAGATAAATTCTTTTGGAAATGACCTCCAGTAGATGCGGTTTTCTAGCGCAATGGGTTACTGGGCATTAGGTTGGGCTGGAGCCACTCGCGCGTTCACCGTCACATTTTTAACGCCATAAATTTCTCTGGCTAACGGTTCAATTCGCTCCAGTTGGGGTTGGGTGGGCACCGTTCCCGCCACCGTTACTGCTCCATCTTCTGCCTCAACCGTCAATTGGCTTGCCGGTAGGTTAGCTTCCAATTTACTCCGAACTTCGCTTTGCAGATCACTGTCTGTGCGATCGGGAGTTGCTCCTGCTATTTCATTCCGTTCTTCACGGGCACGAATATCTGAATCAAGTTGATTTCGGCGAACCTGGCTGGTGCTCTCTTCCTGAATTTCCTGAGCGGTTTCAGCATCAGGGGCCTGAGCAGTTTCGTTGACATTATCGGGAGCCCCGCTACTGGTTCTGGCAGTATCACAAGCCGCTACACCAACCAATAGCAAACTACTTACCAAAAGGGTTGTAATCTTGTTCATCATCTTAGTTCCTTTAAAACACAACTTCATAAATGAGGTGAGCAGGAGTTAGTAATCATCACCACTCACCTCAGAGCTACTGACTAACGTCGAGTTTCATCCCGACGATCGATAATCGTGATATCGGGAGTGGGATGGTCAATGTGATCCGCGCGATCGCGATGAGCCGACTCAACATCGGGTGCGGTATGACGGAGGTTGCCCACATCCTGAGTACGATGGGTAGTATCAACATCGGTCGCGTCAAAGATGCCCCATTCATGGATGTGATGACGACGCAAAATCGGCTCCGCTTGATTGGTTTCTGCATCAGTCCCATCAATCATGACCAAGTAATCCCCTTTGGTCAGTCGATCGTTGTAGACCTTCGCCCGATCCTCGGGGATGCCTAAACCAACCAGGGCACCAGCCACACCACCGGTTACCGCGCCGATCGCGCCACCGGATAGAGCGGTTGCTAACGCGGTAGCAGCAGCGCCCCCTAGCAATACGGGACCCACTCCGGGAATCGCTAAAGTGCCCAGACCGACCAGTAGACCACCCAGACCGCCGATCGCACCACCTGTTACGGCTCCGGCTCTCGCCCCTTCATCGGCTTTGTTGCCTTGACCTTGACCAGACTGCATTTCCACACCAGCAATGCGATCGTTCGCATCACTCTGCTTGGCAATTAGCGATACCCGATCCATCGGGAAACTAGCATTCCGCAATTCAGTTAATGCGGCTTCGGCATCGCGGCGATGGGAGAATACGCCGATCGCGCGTTTGTGCTGATAGCCACTGGCAGGACGGGACGTTGCTGTTGTTGTCGTTCGGGTGGTAGAGGTAGTGGCAGGCATAGTTGACGCACTCACACGATCGCGGTCTGAGACCACTGTGCCGGTTGAGGTAGTGCTGCCAACCTGCGTCGGATCATAAAATCGCCAATCCTGAATCCCTCGGTGTTGCAGAATTGATTCCGCCCGCCGCAATTCAGCTTCAGTCCCATTCACGATCACAAGATAATCTCCGCGATCGAGGCGACTGTGGTAAAGCTGCGCCTGATCGCCTGGAATGCCAAACCGCATTGCTTCAAAGCGATCGCGCAGATCAATATCAGAGAAGCGATCGCGCCGTTGGAAATGATTGGCAATTAAAGAAATTTGGCTTAAGGGAAATCCACTGTTTCTCAGATCATCCACGGCAAATTCGGCATCGCGCAAGTGGGGAAAACTACCTACAGCATAACGCCGACCAAAGGTAGAGCCAGTGACTTCCCGCGTTGTTGGAGCCGCTACGGCTGTCGTTGTTCCATGAGAGCGATTTATCGTACTGGCAGGAGCATCATACACTCCATATTCCTCAATGCCGCCTCGGTGCAGGATGGCTTCTGCCCGCTTAATATCGGCATCGTTACCATCGACAATGACAAGATATTCACCCCGAGCGACGCGATCGTTATAGACCTTAGCTCGTTCTTCCGGAATCCCCAGACCAATTAATGCACCGACGAGTCCACCCGCAACAGCCCCGATCGCGCCACCTGCCAATGTGGTAGCCAAAGCAGTCGCTGTAGCACCCGCCAACATGATGGGACCGACACCGGGAATTGCCAATGTCCCTAGACCCACTAATAAGCCGGTAATTCCGCCTAATGCACCGCCGGAAACCGCCCCGATCGTAGCACCATCATCTGCCTTGTTGCCCTGCCGATCGCGGACATCTGCCCCGGCGATTTGATCCGCCTGATCCCGATCGCGCGTAATGACAGACACCCGATCCATGGGAAAGCCAGAATCTCTCAACTCATGCAGTGCCCGTTCGGCTGCCGGACGACTTGGAAACACACCGACTGAACGCCGATGATGACCTGTAATTGGATTGGTTTGAACCATATTTTTACCTCTCTAAACACTCTGCCATCCCATCCTGGGAAAGCATGGCAAGGCTGCCTCAAAGCACAGCCCTGCCCTAACTCCGTCAATCGATCAGGTGATTGGCTTAGGAACGATCCCGCCGAGCCTGGTTAGACCGATCCACAACTGGACGACCCTGAGTATCCATGTCCAGTTCTTCGCGCCGGATTTCTTCTTCCGCATTGACCGTATCGCGATCGACTACTTTCCGCACGTTTACCTGTTCGCGCACAAACGCTTCTTTATGAACATCGGGAGTTTCTTCGTACACTTCCATCCGAACAACATCGCCTTCATTGAAAGCAGCTTCACCCGGAGCCACGCGATCGGCGTTGGTAGGAGCAGTACGTTCAATCACGACTTTCTCTTTTTCTAAGGGGATTTCTACATGGGCTCGTTCGGTTTCTACCCGTTTGCCCACAACAACCTCACCCGTCTTTTGCCGATGTTTATTCGCAATCAGACGTTCTTCGTACAACCGTAGATTTTGATGATCCTGCTCGTTCAAATTGTATAGGGCAGTATCCCGATCGTAGCGGTAGCTATTGCGATCGTAAGCTCCGGTTGCCATTGGTTGACTCATGCCCCGACCTGTCGCCATCGAACGGTAGGAATTCCGCACCCGTTCTTCATAGTCGTAATCAACCGCATTCTCGTTGGTAAACTCGGGCAGTGCTTCCACTTGCTCACGCGTTAGCCCATTCACAAACACCCGCTCGGCATTGTAATCAATGCGGGATTGCCCGATCGGGAGCAATACTTTCTTACCAAAAATCCAGGCTCCAGTGTTGATGACCAGATAACGAAATCGTCCTTCTTCATCAACCAGCAAATCATCTACAGAACCAATCTTGTCATTACCACTGTAGAGGCTGTAACCAACTAAATCTCGATTATCAAAATGGCGGCGATAGTCTGGATCAAAATTTTTGATGCGATAAAATGCCATGAAATGATCCTCCTAGACTTACAGAAAACACAGACTGACAAAACACTAAAATTGAGTTAAGCTTTCGATACTTCCTCACACTAAAAAAATTTCACAAATGCCAACAGGAAACACAGCATTCATGGTATTTAGTGATTACTTTCACACTAACAAGCCTAATTTACTTATTCCTCTACCTACTGTCGTAGTTCGGAACTAATCATTTGAATAGATCGAATCAATTTCTAACCTTATGTTTAGCAATTTATAGCAAAACCCCAACGCTGGAAGGCTGTAATCGCAGACTCCTCACAGAATTGGGGTTAGAGGATGTTTTAAAAGTATCAAAACGATTGCACTAGCCCCCTAAATCCCCCAATTCTGGGGGACTTTGAATCCGGTTCCCCCCAGAATTGGGGGGTTAGGGGGGCAGTTCAGATAACGATTGTGACTTTTCAAACGCCCTCTTAGGGGTGTTTTAGAATCCTTTAATCCTTAAAACGCATTAACGACGATTCCCCATCCATTTCGCTGCGATCGCACCTAGGGCAGCGCCAATCAAGGGATTGCTCAGGAACTTGAGGATAGCAGGTTGATCTGCCATCACATTCCGGAAGATATCCGGGTGATTATGATAGGCATAGGCAGCCAACTTACTGACATCATCTGCCGACATGCGACTGGCATGATGGGTCGATAGTCCCAATTGGCGTTCTAAGTCACGATCGCTCATGCCTCGTTCCTTGAATTCCTTGAAGAACTCCCTCGCCACATCATCGCGCTCATTCGGTTTAATTTGAGCAACGGCTTTTTGCAGTTCTGGTTCCATCTGGCTAGAGGGAATACGATCGGGATGGAAGGAACGCCCAAATAATTGCCGACGTTCTTCCCGAGTCGATCGCTGAGCAAAATCATCAAAGTTTTCGTAATTATTGGCAGCCGGAAAATCATCGATCGAGTCGGTATTCCCCCGCGCCAGATCATTCATAATCTCACGCTTGTATTGATCGCTACTAGACATGAAAAAATTCTCCTGATTTCAAACTTAAATGCATGAACAAAGGGTTGAGAGCAAACGTCCTCAACCTACTGATATTCAATTTGCCGAGTCGTATCGTTATACTTCGCGGTCAGAATCAACTTCTTGTCAGGGGCATACATTAACACCGTTAAATCCCGCTTAGGCGCGTTTTGATGGAAGCCTTGAACTAAGGATTGTGCCAGTGGTCGCACTTCATTCGGACGAACTTTGGGAGAAATCACTGCCCCTAATTTATCGTCTCCCCGCACATAAGCGTCCTGAATTAAACCGCGACTGGTTTGCACCACCCAATTACCGAATTCCTGACCACTCCGAGTATTACCCCGTTCTACCTGACCATACCCGATCGGGGAATTACTTCCAGGTAAGGCAAGCGGTTCTCTGGCTTGTGTCGCTGTCCCACAGGCACTCGTGGTAACTAACACAAGCACTAGCGATAAAGCAATGACTATTTGCCGAAATTGCTTGATTAACCTCACAATAAACCTCCTATTAAACTGGATTAATCATCAGACTTTAGCGTTCAGATCAAGACTCGAAACCATCAACCCAGACACAATCAAATAGAGTTAGCTCCATACTGAGTTCAGCAATGGAAAACTAGCAGAAACGAAATCCTTGCTTCTAGCCTTCTCCTTGTACGATAAAAGCCTGACAAAGGATTTCCCTCTAACCTAAGCGATACAATTGGCTGTATCCTATGCAACATTTTGGTAATAGAGACGAAGCCCTTGGGCGATCGACCCTGCAAGCATTGCCTGGATTTTTGTCTAAATGCCTGTCAACGAATTATCAAAAGATAACGATCGATCGTATCCAACTTAACGAAGCTACCCTGCGATAGAGACATTGCGGTTTAACTCGGTCTACTGTAAAGGGATCAAAGCATTCTCATATTTAACAAATTCAGTTATCCATAAGAGCAGGAATTTAGTGATGAATTCAGACGAATTAATGCAACGCTATATTGCTGGAGAACGCGATTTTAGTGCGATCGAGTTAAACGAAGCCAGTTTGGCAGGGGCTGATCTGAGTGGTGCCGTTCTGGCAGGGGCGTTTTTAGGAGGGGCGAACTTGCGGCAGGCAAACCTGAGCAATACAGACCTGAGTGGTGCCGATTTGAATGGAGCCGATTTAACCCAAGCCGATTTGAGCGGAGCCAACTTAAGTGATGCCATTCTGGATGGCGCAGTGCTGGAAGGTGCTATTTTAAATCATGCTGATCTGAGTCAAGCGGATTTAAAGATTGCGAATCTGGCACAGGCAACCCTCAGTAGTGCCGAACTGTATCAAGCGGATTTAAGTGGAGCCAATTTAGAGTCTGCTGACCTGAGTGGGGCAGATTTATCTATTTCCGACTTGCAGAAAGCCAACTTAAGCGATGCAGCTTTGGAGCAAGCTAACTTAAGTGGGGCAAATTTAGAGGGCAGCAATTTGCAAGGAACGATTTTGGAAGGTGGCGATAGTTCTTTGGCAACCTAAGCTACCGTATGTACACAAGTAATCAAATCTAGCCAAAGCTCTGACGATCCGCCCCCACCCCCTAATTCTGAGGGAGCCGAACTATGCAAAGTCCCCCAGAACTGGGGAGTTTAGGGGACCTAGAGCACACAAACGTAGCCTCTGGATTGATTGGTATATTGCACAATAGCCCATCAGGAGCAGGGTTAGGGATGGGGTTAAACGATGTCTAGCTCTGTGCCAATTCGTCCTAAGGCTGCCATTGCCTTGGTTTTCACCTGAAGGTTGGTATCAGTCGCCAACGTATTCAGCATCGTGATAATTTGATCCAAATGTTGCCCCTGCCGTTTGATCGCTAATTCACCTAACACAGAAGCTAACGCCGATCGCATCACACTATCAGGGTGATCAAGATATTGGGTCAGTTGATCCAGCGACTCCATCGATTCGGCCTGATCCAACTGAGCAATTTCGGCTAAAACATCCTGAGGTGAGTGAGAGGGCTCCTCCGATGCAGCAGGTTCGCCAGCAACCAAATTATTCATCGCTACAGACGGCATTGTCGTTTCTGCTGGGTTAACGACTTCAGAGAGAGGCAGGGAGGTGGCTAAAGTGACCTCCAATTCCGGAGGCAGTTCCGATGGCGTTACGGACGGACGAAATTCTGGAGCTAACGCTCGATCCGGCGATCGCTGCGCCTTTAAGGCGGCGGGTAGATTAACATCACTGACAGTATTCGAGAATCCCTGAGACGACGATCGACGCGCTCTCCGATGGTGTTCAATCTCTGTCCGGCGTTGCCAAACTCGATAGGCAGACCACACGGCTGTATAGAACGCTGCCAGTAACCAAATCGTCAATACTACCGTCATACTGTTAACTCCCTAAACCCGGTGAAGCGATACCTTATTGCAGATCAATTCAGGGTTTCATAACATCTGTCTAGATAAGGAGTCTCAGAGCGGATCACCAGGATTCCCGGTATTCACTAGCAAATTTAAGCAAAAATCCGTCTAAAGACAGAGAATTCGCTTGAGAATTTGTTTTGCATTGATTGAAAAAGTGCTACGATAATTGAAGTTGGAGATAAGAGTCGGTTGCAGTGTTTGTTTCTAGTATTGACGGATTTTTCACGTTGTTCTTGGCAGGCTTCTCTCCGAAATCTCACTCTCTACATTTTCTTGATTTTGGAGATCATTGAATGTCGATTTACATTGGTAACCTGTCCTATCAGGTATCTGAAGCGGACGTAACTGCCGTTTTCGCAGAGTATGGGACTGTGAAGCGGGTTCAGCTACCTACCGATCGGGAAACGGGTCGTATGCGCGGCTTTGGTTTCGTCGAAATGAGTTCGGATGCTGAAGAGGATGCTGCCATTGAAGCCCTGGATGGGGCAGAGTGGATGGGTCGTGATCTGAAAGTGAACAAAGCTAAGCCCCGCGAAAACCGTAGCTCCTTTGGGGGTGGCGGCGGTCAGCGTCGGGATGGTTTCTCGCGCAACAATTTCTCGCGCAGCTATTAGTTCGCTTCAGTGATCCAAATAAATAGTTCAAGTTTCATGCGTTTAGCATAAAAGAAATTTGGCTTTTACTAGCTCAGGCTGTTACAGTCTGGGCTTTTTTATGATTCTGATTCTGGGTATCCCAATCCCCGGTCTGCTTTAATTTCCGCTGCTTAACGGATGCGATCGCGTAAATAGGTATGAATCGCGCGATCGAGCGTCGGTAACAACATCCCTCGCTCACTACTCAGCACACCATAGGCAGGACGAGGTGCAACCCAATTCATCTGCTGGGTCGAACGGGCGGCAATCCGACTGGCACAAAACCCCGCTAACATGGCAACCTGTCGGGCTAACTCTGCCCAGGAAATTGCGCCATTATTGGCTAAATGCCAGATCCCACGTTCCCCATCAATCAGCAAATCCAGGGTGGCGTTGACTGGAGTATAGTCATGCACATTGAGCTAGCCGCACAATCTATCGGCATCAACCGGAATGGACTACCGGGGTCACTGAAACAGGGGAC
The DNA here is from genome assembly GCF_050753385.1 of Pantanalinema rosaneae CENA516. Classification (NCBI taxonomy): domain Bacteria; kingdom Bacillati; phylum Cyanobacteriota; class Cyanophyceae; order Leptolyngbyales; family Leptolyngbyaceae; genus Pantanalinema; species Pantanalinema rosaneae. Next base: position 66,125 of record NZ_JBLZFZ010000002.1, on the reverse strand, counting down.
GTAGGCGAATGCCGATCGTCGTGCCGAGTAGAGCAAAAATAATCCAAATCCAGCCATGCACACTAGTTGAGGCAATGCCACCGAAAAAGGCACTGACATTACAACCGTAGGCAAGAAAAGCACCATACCCCATGATCAATCCCCCCAGTAACGTACTGCCAATAAGAGCCGGAGTAAATTGCCCTTTGGGGATCAAACGACCCACGAATGCAGCTGCCAACACTGCACCTAAAATAATGCCAATATTCATCACCGAACTCACATCAGCCAATACGCCCTGACTCAGTACCTTTTGACTCGCTTCACTGCTCCAAAATGGACTGGAGGTAGAATTCCATCCTAACCAGGTGGCAATTTGAGCTGTCCATAAGGCAAATCCCCAGGTAATTCGCCAGGGTTGACCAGATAGTAGGAGGGTGAAGCAGTTCAAAATGGCAAGAGTGATGGCACCAGCAACCAAAGACCAAGAGCCACGCAGAGGTTGAGGAATGAAAAGTTGGGAGTTAGAAGCAGAGTTGAGGGCGGAGGACGGAGGGTTCAGGGTTCGGTCTATCCCTTGTCCTGTGCCCTCTGGCAGTCCTGCTGCTGCCTGTCTACCACTTTCTGCTTTTCCTCGACTCCACCAACGCAGTAGGAAAAAACCTATCCCAAACAGCACCAGTTGTACGATCGTGGCGGGAAGCCAACCGATTTCATGCCCCAAGACGATCGGTGAGGTGGCGGGAAGCCCTGCCCACAGTTGGCGGGTGAGACTGGCAGCAAACGCACCAATACAAAACGTTAATAGCGTTAGCAGCATGGTTAAACTGCCACTGCCAATGGTGTATAGTGTGCCACAACCGCAAGCTCCCCCCAGTTGCATACCAATGCCAAACAACAGTGCCCCTATTGCGCCCTGCATACCCACAGGCGCAACTGCGCCCCGAACCGATTGGCCCCAAACGGTTTGGCTGGCTAGAATCGGGGCAAACAGAATGGTGGCAATTGCCAGCATCAACAGTTGGGCATATAGTCCCCGCACTTCGCGTTGCATCAACAATTTGCGGTAAGCGGAGGCAAAGCCAAAGCTGGAATAGTAGAGTGTGACTCCGAACAAGCCGCCAATGATAAAGAGGAGGCTGTGTTTCCACCCATATTGGCTGAGGACGATCGCACCGGCGGTGAGAAGGCACAGGGCGATCGCGACCATCAACCGCTGAGGTCGCAACCGTTGGGGCAGAGCATTGATAGGGGTTAAAGGTTCTGAAATACCGTCCATAGTCCCATTATTTCCATCGCAATCGACCAGAGATTAAGAGCCGACGCTCCTCTCCTACCATCCAGCAAGCAATTTATGGTGTCTAAACGCTATTTCGGTTTAGAAGGTTTGGGCGGCTCAGGAGGTGGATCACAACTGGCTACACTGGGTTGATCGACCCTAATCAAGCTGAGTAGGAATAATGTTCCTACAGACAATAGCAAGGCTAGAAACAGCGATCGTATGATTTTCATCAGTATTCCTAACGCCCATCCGATGTGAGTACCTTCTCAGGCCCAGTCGCCACAGGTAAAGTTGTTGTACTGTACTCCGTCCAAGAGCCTTCGTAGATTCGTACTTTAGGATAATTCAAGAGATGCTTTAGCACCGTGTATTGGAGGGTGGCTTCCCTGCCGGTACTGCATGTCACAATAATGTCATCGGTTGGTTTGATGCCCCGTTCTGCCAGCAATTGACGAATTGCATCCAATGACTTGAGTTTGTGGGGGTTCTTCAAGTTTTCCTGAGGATTATTGGCTTCAGTAAAGGTGGGCCAGGGAATATTTCGGGCACCGGGAATATGACCATTGCGAATCCAGATATCTTTTTCACCCCGGAAAAGCTCAGGCGGACGAGGATCAATAAAAACAACACCCGGTTTACCAATCAACTGTTCGACTTCTTGCAACGAGACGCGAATGGCTGGGTTATCCTTCACAACAAACGTCCCAGGGGTATAACGAGGAAATACTTTAGTTGTTGCTTGTCCCGCTGCTTTATAGCCAGCAAAACCACCGTCTAAAACGTAAATATTTTTCACACCGGAACGTTCCAGCAAATAGGCTACCATCGTTGCGCCTAATACATCATTACCATTGGAGTAAACCAACACACGATTGTCGTTGGACACACCTGCCTTTGAGAAAATGCTCCCAAGTTTATTCGTATCCCAATATTGCACAGGCAATACACCATTGGGTCCCCGAAAAGCTGTGTCGGCAATGTTCACTGCATTGGGCAAATGGTCTGAAATATATTCCAGGGGGGCGGTGCGAACATCCAACACCCGCAAACTTGGGTCTTTAACATGGGCGGCAACCCAGTCTGGTGATACGAATTGCACAGTTGATTTAGGAGCAGCGGCAACTGAGGGAAACACCAGGGTAGAAACCAATACTAAACTTGCCACCAGAGATGCAAGCAAAACAAAAACCTGAGCCGGTTTACGGCTCCATCGCGATCGCACAGTCATGGGACTACTCCGACTCAAAAATACGGTTTGTTGATCGATAAAGCGTAGATTAAGACATGAACTTATGCTGCCATAGACAATGGAGAAACACAAGCAATTCATCATGCTAAGACGCTATCTAACGCTTGAAATCATCCGAGGTAATGGACAAGCACCATTGAATCAATGAATTTAGGGTTGGTGAATCCAACGATAATAAGCAACTCGCAAACTTGTATCGAGACAATAGCCGATCGCGCCAATGATCAAAATAACTGCCATCAATTCTGAGTAAGCAAGCCGATCACGGGTGTCAAGAATGTAATACCCCAAGCCAGCACTCACGCCTAACATTTCCGCAGGCACCAGCACAATCCAGATCATCCCAATCGCCAGCCGCACCCCAGTTAACAGGTGGGGAATAATCGCCGGGATGATCACACGACTAATTGTTTCCACTCGGGTAGCACAGAGACTTTTCGAGAGGAGGAGCCAACGGCGATCGACCCCGACTACTCCGGCTGATGTATTCAGAATTAATGGCCAAACCGCCGCGATCGTCAGCAAAAAATAAACGGGTAAATCCCCAATACCCAACACCATGATGGCAATCGGCATCCAGGACAAAGGTGAGATCATGCGGATAAATTGGAACAGGGCAGAAGTTGCCTGCTCCAGGGGATGGGATAACCCTAGGAGAATCCCTAACGGTACCCCCAGAGCGATCGCCGCCAGTAACCCCACGAACACCCGCCGCAGGCTATCCATAACGTGCGGTACAATTGCCCCACTGGCGACCAGGTGGAACAGGGCAACCACTGTACGTTCTGGGGAAAAATCAACTCGCATCGGGTCAGTGTACCAGAGGGATGTTGTCAACAGCCACCAGATCAGCAGACCAACAGCTAATCCCCACAGTGGCAGGGGATGTTTGAGGGAACGAGTATGTGAGGAGGGCAAGGTTTGGGTCATGTCGCTTGTTCGAGAAGTTGGCTCATCAGTGATGCGGATGGTTAGACAATCAAGGTTTCTTGGCGGGAAAGGTCAGGCTGTAAACCAAACACCTGGGGTCCACCCACCTGTTGTAAAGCCACTTTGACAAACGAATCATCAACCAAATCGGTGGCCACGGCGGCGGGTTGGAGAGCATTCAAGAAACCCGTTTCCCCTTCTACTTGAGTGTCCTTCAGCAGGCGCACCAGTTGTTCGGTGTAAGACGGAAAGGGATAGGGTTGAAAATCAATCCGGTGAATGTTCCAATCGGGATGCTCAATGGCTTTCTGATTGCCGTAAAACTCGGTGTCATAAAACGTCAGTGCCCGTTGCAAAACTGGGAGGGGATGGGGCGTATACTTACCGCCATCTTTGGAAAGAATTTGAGCCACTTCCGGACGATGATCTCGCATCCAGGATTGGGCCTGAACTAAGGCGTTGACAACCCGTTGCGTCCATTCTTGGCGTTGGGTAATGTCATCTTCATGCATAAACACAACACAACAGGCATGATCTTTCCAAACATCCCCAGTAAAGCGGAGAATTCGCCCCGTTTTCTTAGTTTCTGCGGCGGCATTAAACGGTTCTGCCACAATATACCCACCAATATTTTTATTGGCTAAAGCTGATACCATATCCGGTGGCGGTAGCACGACCAAATTGACTTCATTGGCAGCCACAACGGCATCTTTGGGGCGACGCACCACTTGTAACCCTGCCTGCTTCAGCACCTGTTGCAGCACCACGTTATGAATGGAATACCAGAAAGGAACCGCGATCGTTTTGCCGCCCAGATCTTGGGGTGTTTCTACTTCCGGTAACACCGTCAGCGCCGAACCATTCGTATGATTCCAGGCGACTACCTTGGCTGGGAACTGGCGACCATACCGAATCCAAACCGTGACGGGCATGAGCACATGGATGACGTTTACCTGACGGGCTAAAAATGCCTCTACAATCTGTGCCCAGGAGCGGAATAACCGGGGTTGCTCAACCGTTAAACCCTCTGACTCATACAGTTTGCGAGAGTGCGCCACCAGCAGTGGAGCGGCATCGGTAATGGGCAGGTAGCCGATTTTAACAGGTTGGTCATTCGTCAGCGTTGGTTGACGGGTGGCAACGGATGACACACTCGTAGAGTCAGTTGAGACTGTAGGTTTTTGCGACTGGCAGCCCCCGATCGCCGCAGTTGTGGTGAGAGAAGTGGCAAACAGGCTGGAGAGTTTGAGGAAGTCCCGCCGATTCATGCCGCAGCAGAGGCAGTTGTAAGAATGAATGAGAGGTTTGTTCATGGTAGGGAGGCAAGTTCGGTGAAAACTTCGAGTCTTAGTTCAGCCAAGCGGTGAGCGGTCTGAAATCGAGGTTTAGGCTGTGGGATCTGCCACTCGCGATGAATTCTGCCAGGGCGACGGCTCATCAACACCACGCGATCGCCTAGGAGTAATGCCTCATCAATGTCATGGGTGACGAGTAACACCGGACTGTGATGACGGTTAATCACCTCCAGCAATAGCTTCTGCATCTCTAGCCGAGTGATGGCATCCAGGGCGCTGAAAGGTTCATCCAGCAGGAGCAGTTTGGGTTGGCGAGCCAGCGATCGCGCCAGGGCAACGCGTTGCGCCATCCCACCCGATAACTGATGGGGATAGGAGCGTTCGCAGCCCTGCAAGTGCACACTGGCGATCGCCTCACTAATCCGCGATCGAATTTCTGCCCATGATAGGTGTGCCATTTGCCGCAGTTGCAAACCGAAGGCGATATTTTGCCAGACCGTTAACCAGGGAAGTAAAGCGGCCTGTTGAAACATCAGTCCGATGTCAGGATGGGGCGTATGCAGGCGATTGCCCTGTAAGTAGATCCCACCCTGAGTAGCGGGTTGTAACCCAGCAATAGTCAGCAATAACGACGATTTGCCACAGCCACTGGCTCCAAGCAGACAAACGATTTCTCGTTGATGGATCTGCAAGTTAATGTCTGTAAAGGCAGTGAAGGTTTCCTGGCGGGTGGAGTAGTCTTTCTGTAATTGCTGCACCCACAAAACCACCTCTTCAGATGCATGGGTATCTGTGGATGCCGCGATTGCGGCAGAAGATTGGGTCATATTGCGTTACCTGCCGAGGCATGACGATGTAACTCCGTCTCCAGTTGCACCAGGCTAGGGGTGAGTACAGGCAGGAAAGAAACCTCTCGCAAGCGGCGTGCCGTTCCACTGGGTTTGAGATAGGCGGCTCCACCTTTGGCTTCCAGTTCTAGTTGCACAACCTCTACAGCCAGGCGTGTTAAGGTCACTCTCAATTCAAATAGTTGCCGTATTTGAGCAATGCCGAAATCAGTGATATTCGTTGTGCTAAGACTCTGCAATTCTGTCTCTAAGTGACGCAACTGAGTTGAGTTGATCTGCCAGCGAGAACTCAGTGCAACTTCGTTGTTAGGATTGAGGCTTTGCCCTGTTTCTTGCAGCGATCGACGGGCGATGCCCCAGGCTAACCCACACTGCATCAGCAAAAATGCCGGACGAATTTTGGGTAAGAAGGTGGTCGCATGATCGCTGATGATCCATTCATGGGGTAATTGCACCGAGTCAAACTGGAGGGTGCTTGTCCAGGAAGCCTGCAATCCCAATAGTTGTAAGTCTTCACCGCGTGTCAGACCCTTGGCACTGGCTGGTACTGCCACCACCAGTGACTGCCCGTTAACGGTTTGAGCCGCGATCGCCACCACAAACTTGTCTGGTTGCAAATTGGATACCCAGGGCAAAAACCCATTTAATTGCACTGTGTCAGCATTGAGGCTAGCCTGAATCCGCAGTTGCTCAATGCCTGCCAGATGTTTCATCGCATTCGATAACCCCGTCACCCCCGACCACTCTGCCCGTAACACAAGCGGCAAAATCTCGGCTTGCAACCAGGAATTATCACTGGCGACCACATACTCAATCAAGGTGCGCTGGCACCAAAACACAAACCCGCTGGTGAGGCATTGTTCAGAAACCATGGCGATCCCCTGAACAACATCCCAAAGTTGCCCACCGACACCCCCCAGGGACGTAGCCACCCCCAGACCTAAATAACCCGATGCGGCTAATTGCGCCAGCGATTCCCCAACATGACAATTCCCTCCCCCATCATTTAACTGTCTGGCTGTTTCTGCCAGGGAGATGGGCAACGCTGTATCTTGACTGATCATAGTGGGTTCCTCAATGCAGATTCCGAATGGGTGTCAGTTGATCGATCGGGGCACCAACCACTTCCCGCGCCTGTTTGACCGTTGAGGCATCCGGACTATCGTAGAAGCACAGACATTTGCTCAGGTCTTCACAGACATAGGTGCGCTCGAATTGCACCTCTGGCACCTGGGCATACAGAGGCGATTTTTCGGCTTTGCGTTGCAAATAAGCTTCCATCGTCAGACCGTCCGGTAAATTCCACTCCACCAGGTAATTCGCTTTGCCTTTCCGCGCTTTGACCGTTTCCAGATCTTGACCGAGCAGGCGGACGGCTTTGATCAACGCCACCGTTAACCCACCAGCAGCAAAACTTTGTTGAGCGATCGTGTCATCCCTGGCATCAATCACCACAAATAAACGCTGTAAACTTTCACCCACCTGGGCTTCGATTAGCTCTGCTTGCACTTCAATGGCGGCGGCGGCAATGGCATCCAGGGCTTGCTGAATTTGCTCCGGTTGGAGTGGCTGCAATGCACCTTCAATCAGATACAGCGTCATGATTGCCTCCTTGAAACAATCTACGGTTTATCAGTAGGAATACCGTAATAACTCTGAAGTGATGATACAAGTAGAGAATGGAAAAATCAACTCCAGACTTCAGCACTGCAAGGGGCATTAGGTAGTCATGAATACGACGGCGATCGTGGCAGCATTTGTCCCTCTCGATCGAGATGCAACCTGGTGATGAGCGTTATACTGACGGCATCAACAGTGCCGGGATCCGCCAGTGAAGATGCACTCCCAGGAACTTACGAAGCCCGATGGGCGCAAATTAACGCTCTATAGCCGATGTCCGATCGCGGCAGGCATCCTTGCTCCCAGTCCCAGTCATGAGCCAGTGCAAGCCAATCCCCATTTACGCTGGCATCCCTTACGGGGTGAATGGGTTGCCTATGCCAGCCATCGGCAGGGACGCACCTTCATGCCGCCACCGGAATATAATCCCCTAGCGCCCACGACTAATCCAGATGTGCCAACCGAGTTGCCATCGGGCGAGTATGACATTGCCGTATTTGATAACCGCTTTCCCTCAATGGCAGTTCAGGCAACTGCTGCCCCTAGTTTGATTGTCGATACCTTACCGGCAAATGGAGCTTGTGAAGTGGTGGTGTTTACCCAAGATCCGCAGACTTCCCTGGGGGCATTACCGCTCGATCACCTGGAGTTATTGATGCAAGTTTGGGCAGACCGGACGCGATCGCTGGGCAATATGCCGCAGATTCAATATGTGTTGCCGTTTGAAAATAAAGGGGTAGAAGTTGGTGTAACGTTACATCACCCGCATGGACAGATTTATGCCTATCCCTTTGTGCCGCCTGTCCCGGCGCGGATGCAATCCCAGCAACAAACCTATTACCAGCACCATCAACGTGGCTTATTAACGGATCTGATTCAACAGGAAATTGTGGCTGACCAACGGATTATTTATCAAGATGATCATGCGATCGCCTTTGTCCCCGTCTGTGCTCGCTATCCCTATGAAGTTTGGCTGGCTCCGATTCAACCCGTCGCCACCTTCCTGGAGTTAACCCCAGAGCAGCGCCAAAGTTTAGCCGCCGCGTTAAAAACCGTCACCTTAAAATATGATGGCTTGTGGCAGCGCTCCTTCCCTTACTTGATGGCATGGTATCAAGCACCGATCGATGGTCAACCCCACCCGGAATGGCATCTCCATGCGGAGTTTTATCCACCCTACCGCACCGCAGATAAACTGAAATATTTAGCGGGTACAGAACTGGCGGCGGGTATGTTTGCCAACGATGCCCTGCCAGAAGAGAAAGCCAAAGAATTACAAGCAGTCATGGTTCATCTAGACACTCCTGTCCGGTTATGAGTTCAGCCGAAATTGGACACAAACTCAACGTAGTCCGCCAAATTTTAAGCGAAACGGGTGCTGCTGGAGTCCGGTTGCGGGGTACTGATTGGTTTGCCTGGGCAACCGCCGGGGGGTCGAATGCCGTCCTATTAGCGGCTGAAACGGGCATTGCGGAGGTGTTCATTACCGCCAGCGCTGCCTGGATTTTGACTGATACGATCGAAGCCCAACGGTTACAGGATGAGGAAGTATCGGCGGAGTTTCAAATTGCTGCCTTTCCCTGGACAGATACGGAGCAACGAGACAACTTTGTCACGGCTGCCACTGATCGCGGTCAGGTATGCAGCGATCGACCCACGGCAACCGAAGCCCCGTTACCCGATGCCTTAATTCAGCACAAGCGGGTACTCCTCCCCAGTGAGATCGATCGCTATCGGCAGGTAGGCCAACTCGCCAGCATCGCCATGACTGAAGCCCTGACCCAGGCTCAACCCGATTGGACGGAATCTCAACTCGCCGGAGCCGGGGCGGCTGCATTATGGCAACGAGGGTTACATCCCGCCTTAACCTTAGTTGCCGGAGAACGTCGATTACCGTTGTACCGTCATGCCACTGCTAAATCAGAGCGCCTGGGGAACATCGCCATGTTGGTGTTTTGCGCTCGGGGCTTCGGGCTGTATGCCAACTTGACTCGCTTTGTTGGGTTTGGTCAACTGGCAGCCGCGCAAGCTCAATTGCATCAAGATATTCGCGAAATTGAAGCGATCGCCTTAGATCAGTGTCAGGTTGATACTCCTTTAGATCACATCTATCGAACATTGCAGCAAGCTTACGAGCAACAGGGCTACCCCACGGCGATCGCTGAACATCATCAGGGGGGCACGACGGGCTACCTGTCGCGGGAAGTGATCGCTACGCCGCAAACTCGCGATCGACTGGTCGCCAATATGGCAATGGCATGGAATCCCAGTCTCACAGGAGCCAAAATTGAAGATACCTTTCTCTTGCATGGCAATAATCAATTAGAGAATCTCACCCTCGATCCGAATTGGGCAACGGTGACAGTCCACGATCGCCCCCGCCCCCTGCCGCTGATGCGTTAACCAGGAATGCCAGAATGAACTTTGAACAGATCTTCAATGCGGCTCCTCAAGTCCAGGCAAGTGCCCCAGGTCGAGTCAATCTCTTGGGCGAACATACGGATTACAATGATGGCTTTGTGTTGCCGATCGCGATTCCTCAACAAACGACCATCCTGCTGGGCTATAGCCCCGACGATCGTCATCATCTTTACTCTCAGGAACTCAGTGCCACCGTGAATTGGGCAGCGAGTGATCCAATTCCCTCAGAATTTGCCCGTTATTTAGTCGGTTGTATTCGGGTGGTCGAACAACAGGCGATTCCTGTACCTCCTCTCAATGTTTATGTGATGTCCACCGTCCCGATCGGCGCGGGGTTATCCAGTAGTGCGGCATTGGAAGTAGCGATGCTACGAGCCCTACGATCGCTGTTGCAACTAGATTTAGATGATGTGCAAATTGCCCAACTGGGGCAGCAAGCCGAACGGGAATATGCGGGGGTGCAGTGCGGCATCATGGATCAAATGGCATCCAGTCTTGCCGACACCCAACATTTATTATTTTTGGATACTCGCACCCTCGATCGGGAATTATTACCCTTACCCGCCGGGGCAGAGATTTTGATGATTGACAGTGGCATTCCCCGCACCTTAGCCGGAAGTGGCTATAACCAGCGTCGTGCCGAGTGTGAAGCTGCCGCCCAACAACTCGGCGTACCCGCGTTACGGGATGTCACCGATTTAGCCGCGATCGCAGCGTTACCTGCGCCATTACAACAACGGGCACGTCATGTGATCACTGAAAACAATCGGGTGCTGCAAGCAAAACAAGGACTCACTGCCGAGCAATTTGGCACATTAATGAATGACTCCCATGCCAGCTTGCGGGATGATTACGAAGTATCGATCGCGGGTATGGATCAGCTAGTCGCGATTCTGCAAGCAACACCGGGGGTATTTGGGGCTCGATTAACTGGAGCCGGATTTGGCGGGGCTTGTGTTGCCTTAGTGGGTGCCGGAAAAGCGTCAGCGATCGCGGATCAAGGGTTAAATCAATATCAGCAGGCTGGATATACCGGCAAAGTGCTATAGCGATCGCGCATCTCCTGATTTGGATAGGCGTAGGGGGCATAACTTCGATCTACGATTATGGCAACCCCATCAACCCGGATGAATTTCACTATGCATGGTCATCAAATTTCTGATGAAAGTATTGCCATGACGGTTCAACACTCCTATCAAGTGAAGGAGCATGGTCAGCATCTAGAACGATTAGGGCTGGCGTTAATGCAAAGCCAACCAGCAGCTCTAGAAGAGTGCCAAGCCATTCAAGCGATCGGGCAACAGATCCAAACGCATGGTCAAACAGCAATTGATCTGATCACGATCGCCCAACAGGATCGGCAACAGTCAACACCGGCTTTTGTCCAGGCAGGGATAGAACACGCCAAAGCCATTCAACTGCATGTCCAAGCGAATCGGATCTTATTACGGTTAAACCAATCGGCGTTACCCAACTACCCCACTACCGCACCGACTCAGAACTCTTGAGTAAGATCGCTATTACTCGCAGCAATTCCTCCGGTGCGACGGGTTTAGCAATATGACGTTGAAATCCGGCGGCTAGTGCCTGTTGTTGATCCGTTTCTCCAGCATAGGCAGTCAGGGCGATCGCGGGAAATGTTGCCTCTGGTGCCAGCCAACGCGAGCGAATTTGTTGCATCAATTCATAGCCATTAGTTTCTGGCATACCAATATCACTAATTAATAACGCTGGGAGCGCTTGTGCCAAAAGTTGCAGGGCTTCGTCAGCCGAACTCGCGGTTCTTACCTCAGCCCCCGCCTGTGCCAGAATCACTGCAATTAACTCGCGGGAATCTGGCTCATCATCTACCACCAACACCTGGAGTCCGCTTAAGTTAACCACATCGGTTGTTAAATCTCTAACTGGTTGGGACTGGGTTTGGGGGCTAACCAGGGGTAGATACACCATAAATGTTGCCCCTTTGTCGTTACCCTCACTTGCGGCCGTAATCTGTCCCCCATGTAACTCGACTAAATGCCGCGCGATCGCTAAGCCCAATCCCAACCCCCCAAAACTCCGGGTCGTGCTGCCATCGGCTTGCCGGAAATAGTCAAACACATGGGGCAAAAAACTGGGACTAATGCCTTTGCCGGTATCAGTAATGGTGATTTGCGCTAGTTCTACACCTGACCGAACGATCGAGTCTAATCGGATGGTAATTTCTCCACGCGGTGGTGTGAATTTCACGGCATTCGATAACAGATTCCAAATAATTTGTTGCAACCGTCCCGCATCCCCTAACACTGGACGCAGATCCGCCTCAAATAAACGATGAATCCGTAACGACTTGGCTTCCGCCGCTAAGCGAATAGTTTCGATCGCCGCATTCAGCATCGGCACTAACTGCACTGGAACCACGTCTAACTTCAATTTGCCACGTAGAATCCGAGAAATATCCAATAGATCTTCGATTAACTGCGTCTGTAAGGTGGCATTCCGTTCAATCACCTCCAGGGCTTGATCGGCTTTCTCCGCACTAAATTGCCGCGATCGCAGTAGCTTTGTCCAGCCCAAAATTGGATTCAGAGGTGTTCGTAATTCATGCGATAACACAGCCAGAAATTCGTCTTTAACTCGATTGGCGGCTTCTGCCTCTGCTCGTGCCGCCTGTTCATTAGCCAGCAAACGTTCTCGTTCCTGTTCACTACGTTTACGATCGCTAATATCTTGAGCCGTACCGACCCAGTGAGTAATTTGACCCTGCCAGTCCCGAGCAACCCCCACCGCCGCCAAGAACCAACGGTACTGTCCGTCTGCCGCCCGTACCCGACACTCAATATTAAAACTGGCTCCCGTGATTGTTGCTGGTTGCCATTGCTCCCACAACCGCATTAAATCATCAGGATGTACGGCTGTTCTCCACCCTAACGGAATGGTTTGTTCCGGAGTTAACCCCGTGTACTCATACCAGAAGGAATTACAGTACGTCACCCGACCGATCGCATCACTTGTCCAGACTAATTGTGGTAAGGCTTCAGCTAAGAGGCGATACCGTTCCTCACTTTCCTTCAACGCCTGCTCCGCTCGTTTGCGTTCCGTCAAATCTACGACAAAACTGACCCCTGCCTGCTGCGATCGCTCAAAAAAAGTACTCCCCAATAACACGGGCACCCGAACCCCATCTTTGCGAATAAACTCTTTTTCAAACGGCTTGCTAATCCCTAACTCATACAGTTCCGCAATTGCATGACGATCGGCTGGCTCATATTCCGGCGGTGTCATGCGATCCCAGTGTAATTGCCCCGCCTCTAACTCCGATCGGGTGTAACCAAGCAATTGCAAAAAGGCATCATTCGCATCCACAATGCTGCCATCTAAATTCCAGGTTAAAAACCCGATCAAGGTAGTGTCCGCCAGACGGTTAAAGCGGGCTTCACTCTCCCGTAATGCCACCTGAGCCTGTCGCCATTCTGTAATATCTAACGACATTCCTGCCAGCATCCGCCGACCCGTCCGATGGTGCAACGGAAATTTGATCGACATTTGATACCGATCTTCCCCCTGGCGAGAATCCATCTCCTCCAATTCCATTGCCCGCCCTGCCATCAACACCGCTTGATCATGGTCATAGATGGCTTGAGCAATACTAGGCGGAAACAGATCAAAATCAGTTTTACCCAGCCACTCGGCTAACGGACGATCGAATTCCCGTTCCACCACCGGACTGACATAGCAATACCGTCCCGCCTCATCTTTAATAAATGCCGTGAGAGGGCTATGGCTCATAAAGCTTTCAAATAACTCCTGGCTCTCTCGCAGTTTTAACGCCGTCTTCTCAACCCGCCGCTTTGTCCAACGGTAGCGACTACTCAACCCACACAGCATCAACGCCACAGACACTAACGTAATCATCCGGAAGAGTCCAATGGGTGATTCCAGCAGCAGGGAATAAACAGGTGGCACAAAGCAATACAGCGATACCAGAGTCGCTAACCCTGTAGCAAACAGTCCAGGCCCTAACCCGCCATAGAGTGAACTCAGCATCACGGCGGGGTAAAACAGCGCAAAAAAAGTCGGGGCAAGGATCGGTTGAAGCGCCCAGGTAATGACAAGCGCGATCGCATCAGCGAGCAATGCCACACCATAGGGCAAAAGCTGGAAACGTGCCATGTTCGGCATAACTGACTACAGAGTTAGGTAATTAAGGATGTGGGCGAGAAGATTAGTCAATCCCCCCTGAGAGGGGATAACCCAAGCTAGCTAGAAATTACCTCCAAGGCAATAGCATAACTTTTACCAACGAAAATTCGGCTGAGCCGGTGAATCAGTCACCAATTTGGCGATTTGCTCAAGGGCAACTGATTGTATTACCTGAACAGTATCGCTTTGTTCCCAACCCGACAAGAAACAATGGAGTGATTTAAACTTGATTGATTAAATCTGGTTTGAACCATAATCGTTCTAACTTCTACCCTGGTTTCAGTACGATCGCGGTAGCTAACATCTCACTAAATTTGTTGAACAAATCTATCTGAAGATATAGAGCCAGCGACTCCAAAATATGAATTTAACTAATTAAGCCCATGAATCAGGTTAGGAAACTTAAATCAAACGGTTTTTTCCTTAAAGGAGAATACAGTTTGACTTAATATACGAATCCTTCCTGGAGTAGAAAAATTAATGTTTCGAGTTGGTTATGGTTCTAGGTAGTGCTGCAAGCAGTACAAACTCACAGTCAACCTTATAGGTTCGCCCTGTTCTTATACCTTTGGTGTTGCTAAGGATTATGGATTAAATGAATTCGCAACCTGTACGGGCGGATTTAGCAGAGAAATCTGCGCTCTGCAATGAATTTGACGGCAAAACCCGCCCCTACCTGATCTCGAACTGATTTAATTCCCATTCCTAACTGCACCCAAGGACTAACAGGTTTCATGTCCTTCAATCAACCATTTAGGGAAAGTGATGAACTTGAATCATAGTCAACATGCAATCAAAAAGCTGGCTGGTGTTGTCGGCATTGTAGCATCCAGCGTTTTACTCAGTCTGCCAGCGCTTGCCTTGATTGAGGCTCAATCGGCGGATTCTAACCAAGCCGCTCCAGGTCCCTTCATTGCCCAGACCGGTACTGGTGGCACCACTACTACACCTGGGGGTGGCACTGGCAATACAACGGGTGGTACAGGTGTTGATGGCACTGGCACTCCCACGACGGGTACGGATGGTAGCGTCATGGATCCTAATCAACCTGCTGGCACTGGCACCGGGACTGGGGCTGGCGGCGGCATGGTAACCCCCGGAGGCACTGGCACTGGCACTGGTGGCGGCATGGTGACTCCAGGAGGCACTGGCACCGGCACCGGCACTGATGGCACCGTGATCACTCCAGGGGGTGCTGGCACTGGAACAGGTGGTGGTGCGGGTGGTTTTGATGGCACTGGTACTGGCACTGGTGGCTTTGATGACACAGGTGCGGACGGTTTTGATGGCACCGGCGCTGGCGGTGGTGCGGGCGGCACAGGGTTTGATGACACTACTGGTACAGGTGGTGGAGCTGGTGGTGTAGAGGGTGTGCGGGCACTTTGGTAGTTGCCAACGCCAGGATCAGTGGTTGTCGGGATAGGTTGGTTACAAGTCGTCATTGAATTGTTGATGGCACTGCGCTAATCTATTCCGCCGATCGCGACCCATTTTCAAGGCTGTGGGAGGTGTTTCTCGTTAGACTAGCCTCTCACAGGCACTCAAAAGCACTATAGACAGATGCAATGATCAGGATGCTAACCACTACTGACCAATAGTAATTCTTATTGACCGATCGTGTTGCAAACTATTAAATGGTTATTACCAGTTGCCAGTATTACTGGATTACTCTGGTTATATTACAATCCTCATCTTTCGGTGGTTTCGAGATCGAGTCAGGCTCCGAGTTCAACGGCTCCAGCCGCCGTATCGTCTCAGCCATCTCCCAGTCCTGCAAAGCCAACCGTCACCGCTAAATCGTCAGTTGCAAAACCTAAATCCATATCCACCACCACATCATCCTCGCTTGATCCGACGCTAGAACCAACCCGGCTGGAGATCAGGCTGAAGAGTCGAGCAGTGATATTTTATCTGGATGACATTGAAATGAATCGCTACCCCATTGCGATCGGGCGATCGGGATGGGAAACGCCTCAAGGCAAATTTAAAGTACTCCAGATGCAGAAAAATCCTAACTGGATCAATCCATTAACGGATCAAAAAGTGCCAGCCGGAGATCCCCAAAATCCCTTAGGTTCCTATTGGATTGGTTTTTGGACTGATGGCAGAGATTGGATCGGATTTCATGGAACTCCCGATCGCCATACTGTGGGGCAGGCAATCTCCCATGGGTGTATTCGCATGTATAACGAGGACATCACTAACTTGTTCTACCAAATTAATCCGGGGACACAAGTCGTGGTGATGGAATAATGTTCTCGTAGTGGGTATTAGCCCAGACAGACAACATGGCATTAATGAGGCACTTCTGAGCGTTTCAGGATCTGGTGCAGGGTGGTTAATAGCTCCTTAATCGTAAATGGTTTCGGCAGGAAGGCAAGTACCCCAGTATCCGTTGTCTCCGAGCATAATTCACTCGTCACCAAACCACTCACAGCCACAATTCGCACATGCGGATTAATCTCTTTCAGGGCTCGAATCGCTAACGCCCCATCCATTGACGGCATCATCATATCTACGATGACCAGATCAATAACTTGAGGATGTTGCATATAGAGGGAAATCGCTTCTACACCATCATTTGCAATTAAGGTGTCATAACCATAGGCTTCTAAAGAGTTTTGCACCACCTCACGAATTGCCGCTTCATCATCCACAATCAACACCGTTTCCCCATGTCCAACGGGTACTCCCATATCTTCCGATGGCGAGCTAACGGTTGGGGCGATCGCCGGGAGAAACACATTAAATCGTGTGCCTTGACCGATTTCACTAGCAACGGTCATAAAGCCGCCGTGACTTTTGACAATGCCAACGACCGTTGATAGTCCCAAGCCAGTGCCTTGACCAAATTCTTTGGTGGTAAAGAATGGCTCAAAAATCAGATCAATAATGTCGTTGGGAATCCCGGTTCCCGTATCCGCCACCGTCAGCAATAAATAAGCGCTCATTTTCGCCTCCGGATGGGCTTGCATAAAGGCAACATCGAGTTCGATATTTTCAGCCGATAGCCTCAGTTTGCCACCGTTGGGCATGGCATCTCGGGCATTCACACACAGATTCATCAAGACCTGATGCAGTTGGGTCGAGTCACCCGACACCACCCACAGATCCGGTGGCAGGTTGGTTGCAATGGTAATGGACTTGGGAAACGTTTCCTCGACAATTTGTTTGATTTCTTGCAATAACTGCCCTGGCTGAATCAAGGTATGCTTCCCTTCAATACCGCGCACAAACGCCATCACCTGACGAATTAAATCAGCGCCGCGCTTAGTATTTTTTTCGATCAACTGCAACCATTTCTGACTCTGTTGATCTTGATATTTCATCGCTAGTAGCTGCACTGACATCAAAATGGGTGTGAGGACATTGTTGAGATCGTGGGCAATCCCACTGGCTAAAGTCCCCAAACTCTCCATGCGCTGCGATCGCAGCAGTTGCCGTTCCAGTTGTTTGCGTTCAGTCACATCTTGAATCAGCACGTAGGCACCCTGCACCTCAGATCCCTCATAATGCGGCACATAGGTGATCTCCAGGTTATATAATTTTCCCTGACGGGGCAGAGTATTTTCGTAAGTCACCGTTTGCCCTGCTAGTGCCAGCGTCAGCTTTGGCAGCAATTCTTGATAGAGGGATTCCCCAATCAAGTCGCGCATGTGCCGATTTTGCAGTTCCTCCCGAGGCAGTTGAAACCATTCTTCATAGCCACGATTGACAAAGCGATAACAGTGGTGGCGATCGATATACGAGATCATCACAGGCAAAGCATCGGTAATCAGCCGGAGTTGGGCTTCTCGCTGCCGCAACTGTGCCTCTACCTGAATCCGTTCCTGAATCTGCTGTTCCAGTTGCGTATTTTGTTCCTGTACCTGCCGGGTCAAATTACGCAGGTTCAGGTGCAACTGAATCCGAGCCAGCACTTCCTCTTGCTGAAACGGTTTGGTGATGTAGTCTACCGCGCCCAACTGAAATCCCTTCACCTTATCCACGGTTTCGGACAGCGCTGTCATAAAAATAATCGGCGTATCCTGCGTTGCCTGCTGGGATTTCAAGATCTGACAGGTGGCAAACCCATCCATTTCCGGCATTAAAATATCAAGCAGAATTAAGTCTGGTTTGGCATACTCCACTTTCTGCAACGCACTTTTACCACTTTGGGCAACCAGCACCTTAAACCCGACATCCCGCAAAAAATCGAATAGCAAATTCAAGTTGGCGGGCGTATCGTCAACAATCAGAATTGTCGATGGCGTGACAATAGTCATATCTGTTCTCGATACTGGCGAATCAACTCTAAAACCTGCTGCTCTTCAAACCCTCGCACTAACTGAGTTAAGGGACGAGTCAACACTAGCCAGCGATCGTCTGCCTGCTCTAAATGAGCAATATAATCCATAATGCCTTGTAAATCGCCCTGCATGGCAAGATCGAGCAGAATATCTAGTTCAGACTGGGTGGACAAGGTCGCTAAGGTATCCGCAATGGCAACGGGATCGTGGGGGGCGATCGCAGATCTAAAATGCACCGATGCCCTTGGCAACTCTTCAGGCTGCTGATAAATCCACGTCAGGTTCAGATGAATTCGTAGTTGCTCCAACAGTTCGGCTTCATGTACCGGCTTCGGTAGAAACCCATTGCAGCCTGCCTGCCGACTCGTTGCTTGATCGAAGTCTAACGCACTAGCAGAAACCGCCAGAATGACTATATCTTTCAGAGTTGGAGACGATCGCAACCGGCGAATTGCCTCAAACCCATCCATAATCGGCATCACCAAATCCATCAAGATCACATCCGGGTGAAATTCGTATGCCCGATTGAGTCCATCCTGTCCGTCTACTGCCTCCATCGTGGCAAATCCTAATGGTTGTAGTAGCCCCAGTAACACTGAGCGATTTTCCCACTGGTTATCGACCACCAACACTTTGCGGCGATCGCCCTCATACCCCACAATAGGGGGCAGTGGTAGAGCAGACATCCCACCTGAGTTAGTCATTTCAGGCAATACCAGATCAAACCAGAATGTACTTCCCTGTCCTGGTTGGCTGTTCACCTGAATATCGCTCCCCATCAATTGTAACAACTGCCGGGTAATAGTCAGCCCCAGTCCGGTACCCTCACTCTGCCGCCGCGTTTCCCCCGCCTGCTGAAACGGTAGAAAAATTGTGTCTAATTGTGTCGCTGCAATGCCTACCCCCGTGTCCTCAACCTCAAACCGCAGTTTCGTCAAACCCAGTGGCAAATCATCCTCAACGGGTTGGACTCGAAAGGTGACCTGCCCTTGCTCGGTAAACTTAATGGCATTGCCTAAGAGATTGAACAACACTTGCCGCAGTCGTTTTTCATCTGCCCAAACGAAATTGGGTAACGGCGCGATCGGTTGATAAATAAAGGCAATGTCTTGACGGGCACGTACTTTAAACATCTGTACCAAATTTTCTAGAAAACTAGAAAAATGAAATTCATGGGGATGCAGTTCCATCTTTCTGGCTTCAATTTTGGACAAATCGAGCACGTCATTAATCAGGGTCAACAAATGTTCACCGCTATGGTGAATAATCTCTAAGCCATTGCTTTGCTGTTCCGTCAGATTGGTCGATTTTTTCAGAATCTGGGCATATCCCAGAATGCCATTGAGCGGAGTTCGCAGTTCATGACTCATATTCGCCAGAAACTCGCTCTTAGCTCGGTTAGCAGATTCTGCCATTTCTTTCGCCTGTTGAGTCGCCACCTCTGCCTGCCAGCGCTGGGTAATATCGTCAATCACCCAGAGGCGACCGGGGACATGGCGCAGATCAATGGGTGTACTCGACAGGCTCAACACTTGCGGGTAAGGTTGGCTAAAAAACCATTGCCAATCGCGGATTTCTCCCTGGGGCTGGGTAAATAACTGCGCCGCCTGCTGCGTAATTGCCTGCTGATTATCTGCCCTCAACCGGAGTGCCGTCATTGCCTGGGCGATCGCGATCGGTTCCACCGCACCCTGGGGTAATCCCAGTTGCAGTGCGGCGACATGATTCAGCCATCCTTGTTCCCCACTCTCCTCAACAAACACCACCCCCTGGGGAATCGTTTCTAAAATGGCTCGGAGCCTCGCCCGTGACTGATCTAGCCGCAGCGTCATATCCTGAAACCGCAGCAAATTTCGCATCCCATTTAGCACTGTTGCTAAGAACTGCTGAAGCTGAGGTGAAAACTGCACCGGGTCATACCAGAACAGGACGATCGCCCCCTGTACCTGCGCCACCTGAGATAAGGGCAATACCGCCACCGATTGCACCCCCTGTGCCACCAAAACAGTCGCCGCCGTCGCCGTTGCCGGATAGTTGGGATAGTAAATACAGCGATTTTGGGCGATCGCGTCAGCAAATAACTTAGGGGTTGTAAGTCGATCGGGCAGGGCATCCTCGGGTAGACAGACCAGAGCTTCTGCTGTCACGTCATCTAATTGGCGTAGAACGATCGCACCATCTGAGCCAGCAAAGGTTTTGAGCGTCGTGAGAGCATAGGCGATCGTCTGTTCCGGACTAGCGGCAGTTTCAGTTTGGATCAAGTTCGCCAGGGTAGTTTGGGCAGCACTGTGCCATTCCCGTTGCAATAACACACGTCGCACCAAAGGACTCAATATCCCCGCCATACCCAAGGTGAGCAGTTGCCGCGTCAGCATCCCATCCCCAGACAACAGCAGTAGTACCGCCCAAAGCCCACTACTCGCCAGGACGATCGCTTTAGTAGGTGGATATAGGATGAAACCAGTCAACAGAACGGGAGCTAATCCCAGCCAGGGAGGACAACCATTCAATCCTTGCCACACGAGTAAAATCACCGTCAACCCTAGCAACAAGGGTTCAAAGCTCGGCAACCGCTCGGGATGGTAGGGAGGCAATGGCTTACCTCTGTTGTCTCCAGGACGATCGGGCAGCAGATTCAGGCGGCTAAACATGCGGCGATGGTTTGGGTGACAACCTCAGGCGCACTCAGATGGGGTAGATGTCCCTGGGCATTAATATTGATTAAGCGAGAGTGGGGAATATGCTGCGCCAAATAGTCACCAACCACCAAGGGCACAGCAATATCATTATTCGATTGCAAAATTGTGGTCGGCACAGTCAAGCGGGATAAATCGGCTCGGTGGTCAGATTGAAAGATGACTCGCGCCACTGCCTGAGCAATATCGGGACGAATGGCAGACAACGTTCTCGCAAATTCAGTCGCCAGTTCCGGACGATCGGGATTGCCCATCGCGATCGGGGCAAAACCACTCACCCAGGCATAGTAATTGGAGGACATAGCCGCATAGAGGGCATCCAGGTCAGACTGCTCAAATCCACCAATATAATTGGTTGCGGCATCATTCACATAGCGAGGCGATGCCCCAACAAAGATCAGTTGGCTAAAGCGACTGGGATCCACCAGAGCCGCCAGCAAGCTAACCATCCCACTTACCGAGTGCCCCACTAAGATGACTTGCGATAGCTGTAATTCGGCACACAACTCCAACAGATCCTCGGCATAGCTGTAGAGCGAACTATAGCGACGGGGACTGTAGGCAGCCATATCCGAGTTTCCAGCCCCCACATGATCAAATAAAACAATGCGGTAATCAGCTTGAAAGGCGGCTACTTGATGCCGCCAAGCCGTTTGGTCGGAACCAAACCCGTGAGCGAAAATAATTGTCTGTTCCCCTTGCCCCAGAACTTCCACGTTATTGCGTTGGAACACACGGCTGGGCATAGATAATGCTGGCATAACACTCGATCGGCGAAGGGTAAGCTAGACCCTATCACATCCCACTTGATCGATCAGGGTCTAGATCAATCTTAGAGGGCGGATCTGGCAATCACCCGGATGCAAACCAAAGTTAATGACGATCGCATCTATCCCAATACCAATTTTTTGCTTTAGCGGCGAACCGTAGCCGGAGTTGGAAACACAGCCCCCTGGGTATAACCATGCCAGGTCGCGTCGTCGTAGGCAATGTCTTTCTGGTTGTACCGTTTGATCACCGATTGAGCCGAGGCATTCGCCGCTCGATTCAGTTGCAGACACGAAGGATAGGCAGGCAGGCGGCTTAAGGTTTGCAACACCTCTTTGCCAGCATCAATGCCATGATTTTGATGCCCCTCTTCATGGTGCTGTAATGACACCATATAGCGTTGCCATTCCGTGATCAGCGATCGCGGTGTCCCAGCGGGGGGTGTCCACTGGGGGTAAGTCAACGTCACATTAACCCGTACCTTGGGAGCCTGGATCGCACACTGGTTATCAATCTGACGATGATTGTACGACCACTGAACCACCCAGTCAGTTCTGGCATCATATCGTCGTCCTTCATGGGGATCCATTAGCCCCTTTTGGGACATTTGCGATCGTAACTCTGAAGCCGTCACCCCAGTAATGGAGTAGTAGCGGTAGTGGAGCTTTACGGTGGGGGCGATCGTGGCAGACGACGGTGCGGTTGGCGTAAATTGGCGCGGTTCCGGCAGATAGCGGCGAGGAGTCGATGCCGACCCAGGATCCCGAACTGCAATTACGGTCGGATGGGTGCTCGCGAATGCTGGTGATTGTAGTGTAGAGGTTGTCGTAGGGGTGGGTTTTCCAGCATAACCAGCGGCTAAGGTCAGTAGGCTTAAGATCAAAACTTGCGAATGTAGCACAACCAAGAGTTCCTTCTCAGCAAATCCTGAAGATAGGATGCCCTGATTCCGCCAATCTCTACCTGAAGGTAGATGAACTTAACTCAAAATTTACTTAAATCTCATCCATAAAACAGTACTAAGAGAGAGAAATAGAATTGTTAATAATTAGTGTTTGCATAAAAATTTACTGATCCTCTTATGGAGTGTCATGCTCAGTGCAGTCAGTATGACAGTAGGGTGTGATCGTTCACCCTAGATCGCCTGCATCATGCCAGTTAACGCGGCGGCACTTGCACGATCGCCGAAGCCGCGATCGGCTGACCCTCATGCGTTAAATCTTCGTGACCGTTTGCATTCAGTGTCACAGTCAGGCGATGTTCTCCCGGTGCCAAATTTGCCAGGTGATACCAGGAGCCATACAACCGGGTTAGTTTCTGACCATCAATGTATAAATGGGCATGTCCTTCAGTCGTGATACTCTGCTGGTTAATCCGTTCGGGAGCAAAGCGAAAGTTCGTGACTTGGACTTCTAAATTCCAGCCTTGCAGCGCATCAGGATGCACCACTAATTTCACGGTCGGAACAGGTTGCCCCGAGGGAATCGCTAAGGTTTTATGATGGTGCTGATCAGAGCCAGCACTCGCTGGAGTGGCAGGACTGGTGCTCATCCCTGGCAGTTCATGAGCATGATGATCATGTCCAGGGTTAGCCTGACTGGCAACTTGACTCAACACGACACTACAGACCACTATGGTAGCCGTCAGTAATCGTTGGCGCTGGATTAGTTTCATAGGTTGGTTTAACCGCATAGCATCCCGGCAACATGAGTGCGCCCTCATTGTGCAGGGAGTTGGTAGGTCTGTCAAAAGACAGGTTGTAAAATTGCTGTTGGTACTAATGCAAATTAAATGCGTTGTTCTAATGCCTCGACCACCCGAATATATTCAATCTCCATGTGCCGCAATAACTGCTGCATTTGCTGAACATCCTCTCCGACTTGACTGACGGTTTCCAACCCATGACACAGGTTTGCCATCGCCTGCGCCCCAAGATTGGCACTGCTGCCGCGTAGGCTATGGGCAAGATGCTGTAACTGCATAAAGTTTTGCTCTGCCAGGGCTATTTTTAGCGCTTGAATCCGTCGGGACGTATCTCGCAAATAGTCATAAATTAACTGATTCAATTCCTCGGCTGGCATATAGGATTTTAGTTCTGTTAAATCGATCGCGGCAGCAATGGGGGCAGGTTCGGGTCGGACAACTGGCAGATCCCAGGAGGATTCTCCTGACGGGGCCTGTTTTAGCGCCTCAATCAGTTTTTCGGGTTTGATCGGCTTTGTCAGATACGCATTCATGCCTGCATTGACCGCCTCCGCCTGGGCATCTTGAAACACATTGGCACTTAGCCCAATAATCCAGGGTTGATGCGGCAAATTCAACCGAATTGCTCGAGTGGCACTCAATCCATCCATTTCCGGCATTTGAATGTCCATCAGCACCAGATCATACGGCGATCGCTGAAGCGCCACGATCGCTTCCTGACCATTGCCGACAATATCCGGTTGATATCCCAGGCGTTGCAACATAAATCGCATCAATTGTTGATTGGTGAGATTATCTTCAACCACCAGAATCTTAAATGGATAATATCGGGCAAATTCAATATCCCATAGCGATGAGGCTTGCCCACTCACCTGAGCCGGATCAGATAAGGGGGATAACAGAGTAGCACAGGCACAGATTGTAAAGGAAAAGGTCGTGCCTTGCCCCACCTGGCTAGTCACATGAATTTGCCCACCCATTAATTCACACAGGCGTTTGCAAATAACTAATCCTAACCCCGTACCACCATACCGCCGAGTGATGGAACTATCTACCTGGCTAAAGGGTTGAAACAAGCGATGTAAACGCTCGGGAGGAATACCAATTCCCGTATCTTGCACCGAAAATTGCAGTTCATGGAGCTTTGTTTCTGGCTCAACGATCGTGGTGGATAACGAAACTAATACCTTACCAGCCTCAGTAAATTTAATCGAATTTCCAACTAAGTTCAATAAAATTTGGCGTAGGCGAGCAACATCTCCAATTACCAATTCCGGTACATGATCTGCCACAATTGTCCGTAGTTCTAACGACTTTTCTACTGCACGATTAGCAAATAAAGCCAGCACTTCATCTAGACATTGGCGAGGACTAAAAGGTGCGCTCTCTAATTCCAACCGACCGGATTCAATTCGAGAGAAGTCTAAAATATCATTAATCACCGATAGCAGCACCTCTCCCCCAGTGCCGATCGCCTGCACCATCTGTCGCTGTTCAACATTGAGCGTCGTTGTCAGTAACAGATTCGTCATACCAATCACCGCATTCATCGGAGTGCGAATTTCATGGCTCATGGTTGAGAGAAACTCACTTTTGGCGCGGTTCGCCGCTTCCGCTTCCATTCTAGACTGCTCTAAGCGCAGATTTTTTTCCAACAGTTCTTGCGTTCGTTCTTTCACCTTTTGCTCAAGCAACTGATTCGCCTGTTTCAGGGTTTGCCACACCCAATATCCCCGACTCAACAACCCGGCTGTGCCGAATGCCAACACTGGAGCGATCGCCACTAACCACCAGCCGACCATAAACAGACTATAGGCACTGCCTAATAAAATGCCGATCGCCAAAGGCACAGCCACGATCGCCGCCCGCAGCGATCGCACTAACCAACCTAAAATCACGCCAACGAATGACCATCCCCCAATCCATAGCCATTCCAGCCATTCCCATGGACTTTGCAAGGTCGAACGCGCATCCAAGGCACTGGTAATTAATTGGCTGGAAAGATCGGCATGGAGTTCTACCCCTGCCCACGCCTCCCGAATATCGGTGGTATAGGGCGTAAAAAAGCGATCGCCACGGACACTTTCCGCCGTTAGCCCAATTAATACCACCTGTCCCTCAAACCGTTCATTAGGAATTCGCCCCTCTAAGATATAGCGAATCGGGATTTTGGGAATTTTTCCCGATGGTAATCGGAGCAGGTTGGCAAGAATTTGATAGCCGCCTACATCCACATTCACATAGCCCCCGGCATTGGGTAACAAGCGTTGAAACTGAGCCTTGCCTAACCGGATTGTGGTGCCATCTGATTCCAGTTGGGGAGTCGTTTGGTGCAGCTTTAAGTAATCCAATGCCAACCGCGTCCCTAATGCCAACATGGTTGTGCCATCCTGAGACACGGATAACAGATGGCGACGAATAATGCCATCCGAATCGACCACTAAATCATTAATGGCAACTTGATCACGCTGCTCTAGCACCAGCGGCGGCTCAACGACCGGGCCATTGCGATTGCCGACCAACTTTTTAATCCCAATTAAATTGGGGGTCGTGTTAAACACCTGCTGTAACTGTGAGGTTCCCGGCTCCACGGGCAAATCCCGATAGAGATCCAACCCAATCACCGCTGGGTTTGCCTGCCGCAGGCGTTGTAATAAAGTTGCCAGTTGCACATCCGACATCGGCCATTGCCCTAACCGCCGGATATCCTCTTCATCGATCGCCACAATCACAACGGGCGGATCGCGATCTTCCGGAGGGCGTAACCGAAACCAGGAGTCCAGTACCGTTAGCTCTAGGGGTTGCAGTCCACCAGTCAGTTGTAGCCCAATCACCGCTGCCGCTACCCCCAGCCCGATCTGACCCAGCTGATGCAGTGGTAAGCAACAATGTCTGAACAACTGCTGGATCATGAGAACGCTAGGGGAAAAGAGCATCAATGCCGGAGGCAAGGCAGCTTCACTGGTCGGTAAAAGCAGATGACGGCATCCTCGTCAGTTGAGGTAATCCGATCGATTGCAGCAACCTTGCCCATACAGAGCCTAAGGCAGAGTCCTGGGGATGCGCCTGCTGAAGTTGCACTAAGGTTTCCAAGGCATCATACCAGAAGCCAGCCTCTGCATAGAGTTTAACTTGTTCTACGCCCGATGCTGTTGCAAGCTGACGTTGCAGCCATGGATCGGGAGTCTGCTGCCGAATCCACCCCCCAATGATCCAATCATCCGTTCGCTGATTGGGGTTACAGATCAGTGCCACTGCCCAGTAATAGGGTTGATCTGCCGATAGAATTGGGGCAGTCGATGGGAATGAGAACCGCACTAAGGTATCCGTGGAGGAGATGGGCACTGTGGTTTGATAAATCCCCCGCCCCTGAGCATCAAACAAGCTCAGTTCAGCCATCTGGGCAGTTGTTGCTGGCAGATAAATATGAACCGTGGGACGATCGCGCGTTGTTAATCCTACATAAGCTGTGGGACTGAGTGCGGTTAACCCAGACAGGTGACTGGTTTGGGGAAAACAGGCAGATTGCGCGGGTCGAGAGCCACCTCCTGCCGTTCCCGCTGGCGATCCCTGCTCGGGAGGGGGATCAAAACTGGCGATCGCTGGATTCAGGTTGATTCCCCCCAATACACCCACTATTAATCGCAGGCTCCAGACCATCAACGGCTTGGTCAATATTTGTTTTTGCGTCATATTCTTCGCCCTCGCACACCAAAACCAGAACCATCCGTCATCAAGTTTGGTTCAGACTGTCCTGATCCTGATTTGACCGTTAACTGTACTCGTTAAATCTTGGTTTTTGTCGTTGATCACTAGCCGGGAAACACAGCCACCACAGGGAAGCAAACTCGGAACAACAGGGTAGACGTAGAGCACCTTTAGCTATTAATTATACTATCGATTTTTTTGTGACGAGGTGAAATTATGACAATCACGCAGGCTTTCTCCGTATTATTGCTGAACTACCCCACCCAACCCAGTCCACAATCGAACTTTGTGAAACTAAGTTCACAATCTAACGACCAGCCCCTTGCTCATAGCCAGTTACCGACCAAAATAAAGGGTGCCCAAAAGTAGGGATGTTGAAACTTGGGATGGTGCAGTAGGGTGAGTTGTGCCTGTCGGACGGCCTCTGCTCGGGTCATCCCTGGTTGGGTCAGGGCTTGATAGAACTGCGTGATCAACAGGGCAGTCGAGGTGTCGTTGACCGTCCAGAGAGAAGCTAGGGTACTGCGTGCCCCCGATCGCACCGCCACTCCTGCCATCCCCAGGGCAGCGCGATCGTCCCCCTGTGCCGTTTGACAAGCACTCAAAACCAGCAATTCCAGATCCGCCACATCAGCGACCTCCCGTTGCTGTAAGAAGGTCTGTAAATCATCCACCTGTACCTTGCCATCCCAGGTGAGAATGTAGGTGCTACTGGCCTGGGAACCAAACTGTCCATGAGTTGCCAAATGCACGACTGAAAAGGGCATAGTTTTGAGCTTGGTCGCCAGCGCCTGCGTCGTAAATGCCCGATTCATTAACACCGTGGTTGGGAGTTGCTGACTAATTTGCTGCACCTCCTGATCGACTCCGGGGAGTGCCGTATACTCCTGGGTTGACTGGCTTAACCCGCCGACCAACACTCGTAACTGCTGATAGGACAGGGGTTGAGAACCGAGTAATTGCAACCCAGGGGTCACTGCCACTCGATAGCGCTCAATTAAATACTGATTGCCATCATGTAAGGCAGCCATCGGCAAATTCCGGAAGCCACCATCCAACACAAACACGAGGGTCTGAATTTGATGCTGCTTCAGATCAGCGATCGCGGGCTGAATTAACCACCGATCGATTTCCTGGGCAGCGGCTAGTCGTTCTGGCAGAAAGGCAGTCACCCGCATCGATTGTTGCATCCGGCGAATTCCGGCAATAATTTCGGTCTGGGGTAACGGGGTGGCATAGTGACGCAACGGTTGTCCAGGAATCGAGAGAATCACTTCCAGGCGATCGCGCAAAATAATCGGATAGATTACCGCCGCTGTGGGATCAATTTGATCGATCGCCTGCGGTTGGGCATCCAGACAGGCTTCCCGGAAAAAGTTGGTCAGTTCTGCCACCTGCAAGGACTCGATCACCTGACGAGCCTGTTGCAGATGGGCTGGCGATTCGAGAGGTTCTTGCAGTAGTAAATCGACCAGTTCCCGATAGACTGGCTCCACCTGTTCCCGGAAGGAAAATTGTACTTCTGGATTCGTCAAACCCAAATCATTTCGTAGCACCTGTAAATCCTTGACGGCCTGGGTGTAGTACGCGATCGCGCCTGCCCGATCGTCCTGTACTGATCGCAGTCGCCCCAATTGCCATTGCCATTGATACGCCAAATCCAGGGCGAGTTGACTTTGAGCCAGATTCCAGGCTTGGGTCGTGAGTCGTTCTGCCTCCGACCACTGCTGTTGCAATTCATACACCGCCCCCAACCGACCTAACGCGTAGGATTCCGCCCGTCGATCGCCCAAGACCCTTGCCTGCTGCCCAGCATTGACGAGGAGTTGCGCCATCATCCGGCGATCGTCCTGGGGTGAAGCCCCGCGATCGGTTGTGAACTTGAGGAGACTTTCTGCCAACGTAACTTGCCCATAGATCGCCATCTGTCCCGGAGGTAACGCGGCTAATTGCGCCTGAATCGGTGCGATCAGGGTTTGCGCTGCCGCATAGCGCTTGAGGGTTAGCAATTGGTTCAGTTGATTCAGGCGGGCGGCAAGCTGAACTGGACTTGGAGCCGTCGCCGCTTGTTCGTACAGTCGGAGAGCACGCTCGGGTTGCTGCTGTGCCACCAGGGTATTGGCCAAATGGAAGGCAACCATTGGTTGGGCAGAACTGGCTGGCAAGGTTTGGGCGATCGTCGCTGCCCGTTGCAACACAGTGGCGGAT
The DNA here is from genome assembly GCF_050753385.1 of Pantanalinema rosaneae CENA516. Classification (NCBI taxonomy): domain Bacteria; kingdom Bacillati; phylum Cyanobacteriota; class Cyanophyceae; order Leptolyngbyales; family Leptolyngbyaceae; genus Pantanalinema; species Pantanalinema rosaneae. Next base: position 36,946 of record NZ_JBLZFZ010000002.1, on the reverse strand, counting down.
GCCTCCAGATCCCCAATTAACCGCAGCACATTCCCTAGATTGATTAACCCAGTCAGCTTTAACTGAGAATCGGGCTGCTGTTTCAGAGAAAGTTCTACCTGCTCTAGCATCGTCTTCGCCCGTCGATAGAACCCTAACGCCTGTAACGCTCTGGCCTGGTTAATTTGGCTCCCCACTACACCCACCCTATCACCCACTTGACGATAGGCTTGCTCTGCCCGTTGCCAGGTGGTTAAAGCGGTATGAGGCTGTCCTTGCTGAAGTTGCCGTTCCCCCTGTTCAATTAACTGGCTAGACGCTGGAGTTGCCCACACCAGCGAGGGCAGCGGTTGCACAACGATCGTGATCAACAACGCCGATAAGCACCCAATGATAGTAATCAACCACCGTGATCTAAGGCGTTTCCGGCTCAAAAAAGGAATGAACAATCGCATACGGACAGCCAATATTGGAATGGTACGGCTCCCTAAGCTGTAATTCCTTGCGTAGGGGCGTGGCATACCCTGCGGGAAGCAGGCTACGGTAAAAAGCCCTTGCTATTGTCCCAGAAACCTCTGCCGAATGCCGCGCCCGTACAGGTAAGAGGTTGCAGTTGCTCAGGTTATTTAGGTCGCGATCCTTAGCGTCCGAGGCTGAACGGAGTCGAGCAACCAGTGCCGAATGGGTTCACGCCCACCTGATTTCCCGATGGAGCAACCAAAACGATCGTGCCATCGGCTTCAGTCACCCAATGCGTGGCTTCAATCAGCGGTTCAGTAGAGATGGCATCAGGCTGCACCCTGGCGGCGGCGATCGCGGCATCGGCTCGATCAGCTCCGGTCTGGGGATGCGTGTGGTTCTCTTGCGAATTCTCTTGCAGGTCATCTTGCCATCCTACCGGAGCATTTACCACTTCCTGGGGAGTCGGGGGTAATCCTCCCCGTCCGGATATGACAAAGCTATTTGCCCGTCCCCGGGCATCACATCGTTGATCCAGACCATTGGTTACCTCCAAAAAGTTGCTCGGTAGCTGGATTAAATTACCACTTGGATCAAGATTCGGACTGTTAATCGTGACGGCTCCCTGTACCCCAAACTGGGAACTTGCCGTAATATCACTGAGAGGAGTCAGGCGAGGACGCACCGCCATGCCAAACAGCCCCTGGGTGCGAATCTGAATCCTGCCGCCTTGCCCGCCCAACGCATTCGCCGTAATGTCACTGTTCTCTAAAGCAGAAGCAACGATCGATTGCGCGGCGATCGCAATATTACCGCCATTCCCCGTTCCCCCCAATAATCCCGCACTGCTACTAATTCGAGATTGGTGGCGCAGGAGTAACACATCCCGGATGTGTAATTGCACGTTACCACCCGTCCCTAGCAAAGATGCCGCCTCTAAAAATGCCCGATTGTTCAATCGGATCGAGTTCGCTGTAATGGTCAGATTTCCCCCGGTTCCGGCTCCCTGACTTAATACACTCACCCCCGCACCCTGCTCAACGGTTAGTGTGCCAGCCTGGAGCGTTAAATTTCCGCCATCCCCAAAACCTCTGGCACTAATCAACGTGGGGGAGGTGAGATCGGGAGAAGTCCCCATCAAGGAGATGGCATCCGTAGCGCGAATTGTGACATTGCCACCACCGATCAGACTATTACTATCCGCCACAATCTTGGCACCATCCGTCACGACTAACTGCCGTGCGGTTAGCGTCAGATCCCCTGCCCGCCCTCCTAGTAACCCATTTGTAGCAATACTCGTTGTTATACTATTCAGATTCGGAATCGCGATCGGAATTACCTCATCACCAACAATGTGAATCCTGTCTGTCGCTTGAATGGTTAAATTACCACTGGAGCCGATGCCCAATGTGGCGGTCGAGATAAAGCTATTTTCCTGCATCGTCAGACGATCGGTATTGATCATAATTTCCGCACTATTGCCCTGACTACCGAAGAAAGTCAGGCTGGAGATCAATCCTTGATTCAACTCAATATCAGTGGCATTGACCGTTAAACTACCCGGTTGTCCCGAACTATTCGCCACACTGGTTATGTACGCGCCGTTTTGCAGCCGCAACTGTCGGGTATTAATTAGAATTTCTCCTACCGCCCCCGCTTCTGCCGCGATCGTGGCAATCATATTGCGAGCATTGGCGGCATTTAACTGCCCCGTCGAAATCTGCTGAATCACCTGATCATAATTGCCTGTCCCAACGATATCGATCGCATCGGTCATATTAATTGTTAGCGCACCTCCCGGTTGAGTTCCCAGATTAAACGAGAGAATCCGGGCATCCTCCCGCAATTGCAGCGATCGACCTTGAAGCTGAATCGCTCCCGACGACCCACCGGATGTATTGATTTCCGATCGATTCGATAGTTGAATATCGCCAAAGGTAGTGATGCCGGGATACCCCAGCATAAATCCTGTCGGAGTTAGGGTCAGTGTGACCACTCCCGCCTCCTGGACACTGCCCAGTTCCACCCGTCCACTGGCAGCGATGACACTCCCTCCCGCCAGAGCCACATCCCCACCCAATAAACCCAAGGTTTGACCGGGGCGCACCGCCAGCCCTGGAGATTGCTGCACAATCCTGCCGGGGTTCGCGCCAAATTGCAACCCGATCGGCACATTCATCGTCAATAATGGCGGCGGTTGAGGATTCGTAGCACTGAATTCACTGCCATCCGCGAACTGAAAGCGATCGGCAGTGGTTGCCAGAAACGAACCACCGATGTCTAACCGGGCGTTCGCGCCAAACACAATGCCCTGGGGATTCAACAGAAAGACGTTGGCAGTTCCATTCGCACGAATGATGCCATCGATCGTGGAAACAGCAGTTCCCGTTACCCGTGTCAAAATGGTTTGAATTGCCAGAGGTTGATTGAACCAGGCAGTGCTACCCGTTGGCACAGAAAAAGCTTGAAAACTATGAAACAAGCGATTGCCAACCGTAGTGCCACCTGTAATGACAAATAGATTACCGTCTGGAGTGACAATTGAGTTACTTGTACTATCCGCTTGAATCGGGCTAGACTGTACCGCCGCCGGTGAGCTACAAACCATCCCCATGAACAGGAGTAGCCCCAACCATTGCCTGATCTGTCTGCGTTGGCGCAGAGACAACCGGAGGAATCGGGAGCAGAGGATCTGGCAGGACGATCGCCAGCAGGTTAGATGATGCACATTTTTGCGCCTGGTATGGTCAGTTACAATAAAGCACCCGCTAAATTTATCCTACCTTGAAAGAAAGGACGATGAGGTTAGCCAGGTTAGTTGAGCCACCCATTAAATCAGCCAGCATCAACTATAATTTCTCAGTTCTATTAGTTCCGAATTAAGCGCGTAGAATTAGTACAGATGTTTCCCTTTTACCGTTTTTGACGATGGTTCAATATACACTCGTGCAAAGTCCAGATGTGATCCTAACGGTTCCTGGCAAAGATTCCACCAAAGCCCGCGAAAAAGCCATGGATCAACTCATGGCGCTTTTAGACGAGGGTAAGTTATCCACGGATTTATCCGATGGGTTCAGTCCACAACAATTTATCGAAGTGAAAGAAGCCACCTCCCTCCAACCCGATGCCGAAGATGCCGTCACCCAGGCAGTTCAGGTGCTGAGTAATTTAGCCACCCTGAAGTTAAAGGTGCAGGAATCACGGGCAGACGCGTTTAAAGTGCGGCAACTGGTTGATGTCCTGTTCACGGATGAGGAGGTAGACGAAGCCACGATCGCCACGATGAAAGAAGGCTTCAAAGTGCTGAAAGCCTATGCTCAAACGAATCTCCGCTATCGGGAGGCTCGAACTCAAGCCGAAGCAGCTCGGGAAATTCTCGATCGGGCACTGGGCACTACTGACTCTGATAGTTAGCGACCTTCCTGCCAGCAAAACCACCTGTAGCCTGAATTTATGCAATTGACGGGCGGCGAGGTTAAACCGACCATCCCTGCCGCCTGATTGATAGTCAAGTTAATTCTGCATGGTAAAATTTTTAATCATACAGAAATAGCTTGATTTGATCCCGATTAAATTGGAACCCAGAGAAATACCTTTGCCCTGACCTGGTTTTCTGCATGATAGCAGCCCTAACCATACAGAAAAATCGTTACGGATGGAACGAGCCTAACACAGACGCATCTTTTGTTCCTACATAGAAAATTAATATGAACATAGATGAACATCCGTAATTTAACGGTTTTTCCTCAGTGTGCGGAAAATTAACTTGCATATAGAACGGATGTCAGTAATAACCGAACCTCAAATTCGGTTTTACTGGGCATAGCAGTATTTCCAAGCCTAATCCTTAACTATCCAATCACTGTGCATCTGACTGAGTTTGGTCTGAATCGTAACGATCGTTGGTAAAAATTTTTACTCTTTATCTAATTTTCAGCATGGCTGATGGAGATCAGGATCCTGAAAATGCCTGGTTTTACCAAAAAAATGGTCAGGAGTAATCGCTAAAACATACTGGAATTTTGGGAGGGAGCAATTTATGCCTGTACCAACTCTGTATCGCCTGGGTTTGCATGTTGGAATGGCACTCTGTCTGGTGTTTACAGCCACCGGGATGCCAGTGTTGGCGCAATCGGGATCTTCTGATCGGAGTGAATTTCCCGGTCGGCGGATTGGGGGCGGCACTCGGGGAGACTGTGCCATGAACAGTCAATCCCTCGTTGCCCTAAATCCAGTCAACAATTTGGGGATTACCGCCAGCGATCGCCCGACCGTGTATTTTGTGGTGCCCCAAGCGGCGGAGACCTATCCCATTCAGTTTGTCTTGCGGGATGGGGAGGGGACTTCGGTTTACCAAACCACCCTCGCAACGAATAAAGCCAAAGAACTTGTCGGCGTACAATTACCTAAAAATACAGTCAAAGTCGGACAAGACTATCAATGGTATTTTTCAGTAGTGTGCGATGCCGATGATAGTTCCCAAAATCTCGTGCTATCGGGCTGGTTGCGGCGGGTTGCCTCGGAGATGGCTGTCTCGAAGCCGGGGGATGTAGACACCCAGTTAATCTTAGCCAATCGTTATCAAGCGGCAGGGCTATGGAGCGATCAGATTGCCACGTTAGCGGCATTACGCCAAACCCATCCCAATCATGCTCAAGTCCGCCAGCAGTGGCAACAGCTTTTACAGACATTGCAGTTACCCCAGGTAGTTAATTTGTCGATCGCCCGCCAGTAGGAAGGGGAAGTTGTCTAGGTGGCAAAATTCTGGCAATCAGCCCCACGGGCGATCAAGCAGATCCACTCCCAATTGCAGACCTGGCGACAATGGTGCGATCGGGGACAACCCATGCCTCAGATTGTCTGGGCAGCGGGATCCTCGATCGTAGTATCGGGGACAGTGATCACCAGTTGTTTTTGGGCGATCCAACAAATCGGGGCATTGCAAACCCTGGAATTATTTGTTTTCGATCGCTTTGTGCAGTGGCAAGCAGATACAACTCCCGATCCTCGCCTGGTAGTCGTCACAATTACTGAAACCGATCTCCATCGCTATCGCTGGCCCCTGTCGGATCAGATTCTGGCGCAAGCCTTAGCCAAACTTCAGTCCTATCGACCGAAAGTGATTGGGTTAGATCTCTATCGAGATATCCCCAACCCACCGGGGGAAGCCGCATTAGCGGCCCAATTGCAAGCCAAAAACCTGATTACGATCACAGATGTTGCAGGTGGCATTGCGGCTCCGACAGGGGTTGAGCCAGAACGGGTGGGATTTAATGATTTCACCTTAGATCCGGATGGGGTGTTACGCCGCAATCTCTTATTTGTCGCTGGAGCGGAGCAACATTACTACTCCTTAGCGTTGCGAGTGGTGTTGACTTACTTCCAGTCCGAGAACTTGTCTCTCCGTCATACCCCGGAAGCATTGCAGCTAGGGACAACAACGATCGTGCCGTTAGCACCAACATCGGGGGGCTATCAAACCGCCGATACTCGCGGCTATCAAATTCTGTTGAACTATCGCCGCCGTCAGCAGATCGCTCCAGTGATTACCCTCCATCAGGTGTTAGAGGGGCAGATCAATCCCGACTGGGTACGTGATCGGATTGTGCTAATTGGCACGATCGCCCCCAGTTTAAAGGATCAGTTTTACACACCATACAGCGCCGATCAACACGCTAATTTTCAAATGCCAGGAGTGATGATCCATGCTCAGATGACTAGCCAACTGTTGGATATTGTCTCTGGAGCTAACCCGGGGTTTCAATTCTGGCCGCAGGGACAGGAATTCCTCTGGCTCTGGAGTTGGACTTTGATCGGGGGATTCCTCGTGTGGCGGCTCAGACATCCGCTTGCTTTTGGAGTAGCGACGCTGGGCGGTTTGTTGCTGATTGGGGGCTTCAGTTGGCTGTTGTTGACCTATTGGATCTGGATTCCTGTAGCAGAGCCAATGTTGGGATTGATTGCCGCCGTAGGACTGGCGATGGCGCACCGACTCCTCTACACCAACACTCGCGATCCCCTCACCGGACTGCTGAATCAGGGTGCGTTTGTGCGTTCCCTCCACCGATCGCTGGCACAGATGGCGCGGCGTTCCCCACCGTTCACATTAGGGGTAATTTTCCTCAGCCTCGATCGCTTTCCCTTAATCTATGAAAGTTTGGGGCAGTCCACCAGCGATCATCTGATCCTGCAACTGATCTATCGTTGGCGCACCCGGCTACCGCGATCGGCTCGGTTGGCAAGAGTGAGTCAGGAGGAATTTGTGATTACCTGGCAACATCTTCAGCCAGAGGCATTAACCACGATCGCCGAGCAACTCCAGGCAGCGATCGTCCCCCCCTTTGTGATTCACTCCCACTCAGTAGCCATCACCACCAGCATCGGCATTGCCCTGACCCAAGCCGATCATTGGTATACACCAGAAAACCTGCTACGAGATGCCCATACCGCCATGTATCGGGCTAAAACGCTAGGCAGCGACCACTATCAGGTGTTTGCCGCCGGGATGCTGAATGAAGCGGTAGATCAATTCACTCTGGAGAATGAGTTACGACGAGGAATTGCCAACCAGGAATTTGTGCTTTACTATCAACCGATCGTGTGTCTGCGATCGACAGCTATTGTAGGCTTTGAGGCATTGGTGCGCTGGCAGCATCCCAGCCAGGGGTTTATTCCACCTTTGAAATTTATTCCCTTAGCGGAGGAAACTGGGTTAATCATCCCCTTAGGACAATGGATCTTTCACGCGGCTTGTCAACAAGCTCACCAATGGCAACGCCAATTTCCTAGTCAACATTTAATCATTAGTATTAATCTTTCAGGTCGGCAGTTTGATCAACCCGATTTAACCGAACAATTAGCGCGGTTGATCCAGGAAACCAACGTTGATGCGACCTGCCTCAAACTGGAAATTACCGAAAGTATGGTGATGGCAGAGGTGGAAGCCGCGATCGATGTGATGTTACGGCTGAAGTCCCTCGGGTGCCAGTTAGGCATGGATGATTTTGGCACCGGCTATTCTTCCCTCAGCCAGATTCGGCGGTTTCCGATCGATACGCTGAAGGTCGATCGGTCATTTGTTCAAAAATTGGCAACCAGCCAGGAAGACTACGAAATTGTTCGGATGATTATTTCGTTGGGTCATATCTTAGGCATGGATGTGATTGCCGAAGGGGTCGAGACTCAAGCCGATGCCGACCATTTGCGATCGTTAGGGTGTGAGTTTGGTCAGGGATATTTTTGGGCAAAACCCTTGCCTGCTGTGGAAGCGACCGCCCGATTACAACAGCAATATCAAGTTGTTTAATTCACTCTAATAACATTCATTCTTCAGGACTAAACCAATGCAAAATAATCACCGCAAACTACGCCTTCAAAATCATCAAACTAATTTTTTCAGCCAGATTTTCTCTAGACGCACCTTTATTTTAGGAGTCACACTGGCATTGGTTAGCCTGAATACCTTACCAGGTCGATCGCAAACCTTAAGTGAAAAAGTGTTAGCGATGGAAAGCGGATTAGCGAAAGAGTTTGAAGATTACTTTGGCGAACATTTAGCTGATGTCAACCAAACTCCCGAACGCATTGCCGAAACTCTCAAACAAATTGGTCAGGCAACCAATACCAAACCTGCCGTTCTCTGGGTGATTCCTCGCACCGATCATCTGCATTTAGTACTGCTGACCCCAGGGGGAACGCCGATCGTGCGGGATCTCTATGATGTTCCGATCGCGAAGCTGCAACCTGTAGTGGATGCGTTTCACCTGGAGATGCATAGTTCTCCCAACCACACCAAAATGACGGCGGCGCAACAGCTTTACCAATGGATTGTCCAACCATACGCCAACGACTTACAGGCGGGAGAGATTGATACGATTCTGTTTTGCCTGGGGAAAGGCTTGCGGAGTTTGCCCCTCGCCGCGTTACATGATGGGAAAGAATTCCTGATCGAGAACTATAATCTCACCCGGATTCCTGCCTTTAATCTGATTCAAACCGACTATGTGCCGATGCAGCCCGGTCAAATTCTGGCAATGGGAGCGTCGGAGTTTCCCGATCAAAGCCCGTTGCCTGCCGTACCGATCGAATTAACGACGATTTTGCAAAAACTCCAGACCGATCGCCCTGCCCAGGCGCAATGGCAAGGACGATCGTTCCTGAATCAAGGCTTTACCCTGGCAAATCTTCAGCAGTGGGTACAGGAGCAACGCCCTAATATTGTGCATCTGGCAACCCATGCCATGTTCAAACCGGGTAAACCTGCGAATTCCTACATTCAGTTGTGGGATAGCAAACTGGGCTTAGATATGATCCGGCAGGTGAATTGGGGATCGCCAGCTTTGGAATTGCTGGTTCTGAGTGCTTGTAGAACGGCGATCGGGGATGATCAAGCCGAACTGGGCTTTGCTGGAGTTGCCCTGAAATCGCAGGTGAAAACGGTAGTCGCCAGTCTATGGAATGTCAACGACGAAGGGACGCTGGCATTGATGAGCGAATTCTATCGCCAACTGGGAACCACCTCTACCAAAGCCGCTGCCCTGCGACAAGCCCAACTGCGGCTCCTCCGGGGTGATACCCGCATTGAAGGCAAAAAGTTGATCCTGTCACGCGGTTCTGTCACCCTACCACCAGAGTTGAAGAATACAACCAGTAGTGATCTCTCGGCTCCTTACTATTGGGCAGCGTTTACATTGATTAGTAGCCCCTGGTAAGCCTCTATCCTGCTGATCTGAAAAGAATTTAAGCAATCAATTCATAAGTCACAATCAGCCCTTTACTTTTGCCAGTGGAGGGCTAAAAACTTGGAAATATCAATCAATAGATGAACAAATGCAATTCTACCGTCATCAAAATTTCACCTAATCTTCGGATAAATTAGACTCAATTAACTCATGCAAATACACTATTAAAAAACACATAATTAGTTAGTTTTGTCCTAATCAATCATAATTTTATTATTTTTTACGATGGAAGTTTTACACTCTGTCTTTTGACTTTGCTTTCACTTACCAGCACCATCAATGAGAGATTTTCTGCCGTTTTAGTGTTGGCGTGTAACCAAGGCTAAAGCGCTTTTGGTGTGAGCTTCATTCATCGCATTATGTCCCTCCTACGATCGCTATGTGCCATCGCTACATTTCCCTGTAGCTTGTGTTTTTATCTATCTTTCGCTGATGCAACCGAGATGCCAGTGAATTCTACTGGTCTGAACTTACGAAATTATCAATCCCCCATTTCAGAGGCGCGATGGTTGCAGTCTCCCTCCTGTAACAGACTTCAAACAGGTTCAGAGCCATGTCCTGCTCTCAGTCAAAATTCAGCCGATGTCGAGGATATAGACGATCAGGAAGCAGAGGAAGAAGAAATTATTGGCGAGGGACAGGAGCAACCCCGCTTCTCATTTCCGGTTTACACCATTACCGGGGATGAAATTCAAAAGCAGGGCGGAGAGAGTTTAACCGAAGTGCTGCGGAGTTTGCCTGGTTTCGCCATCAATGATGCCGGATTTGGTGCCGATATTCATACAGGATTTTATTATCGGGGAACGACACTAAACCAGAACCTGTTTCTACTAAACGGACGATCGCTGAATACTAACGTCAACACCTATCACGGGGCAACAGATTTAAATAATGTCCTAACCAGTGGCATTGATCGGATTGAACTGCTAAGTGGGACAGCCGCCACGCTTTACGGTTCGGAAGCCTTTGGTGGCATCATCAACATCATCACCAAAGATCCGACGGGGCAACCCTTCCGAGCCAATGCGCTGGTGCAGGCAGGCTCCTACGGTCAACAGAATTACCGGGCTAACATCTCCGGTTCAGTCAATGCCTTAGGCTATGCGATCGGTTATGAACGGTTTCAAGCCGATAACGATTATTTCGTGCCGCTAGGGGCTGCCAATCGCGGTCCGGATGGGCGCTTATTCAATGGTGATGTCAAATTTGACAATTACTTTGGGCGATTGACGTATCAGGTTGACCCTCGGAATACGCTGAGTCTGGATACGTTTAAAACCACCAGTCGTAAGGGGTTGTTATATTTTGGGTTTCCCCTGCAACGCGATCGCCTGGATCACGATGGTCTGAGTCTGGGGTTTTCCTGGCGCAGCTTAATCGGGGCGGGAGACGATTCCGTCATGACCATCAACCTGGGCTATAACCGCGACTACTTTAATACCTATGGGCCCACTCAAACGATCTTTTATCGTCAGGGCACCGTAGATTCCACGGGTCTGACCGCCCGCATTGAGCATAATTGGCAGGTTTCACCCAGCTACAATTTGCGCTATGGCATTGATGTGAAAGGAGAGCTATTCACGGGCGAAACGTCGAGCACTGTACCGCGATTGATTCAACTGAATGAGGTAGAGGATCGCGATCGAACCAATGTTGCCCTATTTGCACTCAACACCGTCAATATTCTGGACAATCTTCAGGTTGAGTTGGGGTTGCGGCAAAACTTTAACACAGAGGTGGGTAATTCTGCCGATCCTAGCGTTGGGTTGCGGTGGGATCTCACGCCGAATCTGGCTTGGCGGGGCAGTTGGGTGTCTGTACGACGGCTACCGGGACTCGACCAACTCTATTTGTTTGACACCGTCCATAATTGGTTGCCCAATCCAGGGTTGAAGCAGGAGGTGGGTTCTGCCTGGACAACTGGGATCGATTTTCAGCTCAATTCAGACTTAACGGTACAGTTGACTTACTTTGGTAATCGTCTCAAGAACCGACTGGCAGTGGTTGCCGGACGTTGGGAAAATATTGGACTGGTTGATACCAATGGGTTTGAAGCGGCAGTGCGTTGGAGAATTACCCCACAATTTTCCGTTTCAGCCAACTACACTTACACGGATGCCCAGATTAAAACAGGAGCCGATCGCGGTTTACAACTCAGTACCGTCCCGTTTTCGGTCGCTCAAGTTGGCTTGGGCTATGACTGGAATGGCTGGCAGGTGAACCTTTATGCTAACTATCACAGTGGTTCTCGACGGGCTCTGTTTACCGCCACCGGAGATGATCCCCGCGACTTCTCTCCCTCCTGGTTAAACCTGGATCTGAATGCCAGAATTCCGATTCTCCAGAATGTAGGATTGCTGATTTATTTGGAGAACTTAGCAGATGTCAGTTACGAAAAGGTGAATCGAATTTATCAGCCCGGTCTAACGTTTCGCGTCGGTCTATCTGCCACTTTTTAGCGAATTCTGCGATCGCCTCCTTCTCGTCAAATCCGCAACGATCGTGAATTTTGTCATAAAGTTTGACCAATAGAGGCAACACCAAGCATCCATGACGCTTATATGCAGCATTGTCTCTTTATTCTTTGGTTTCCGATCTACAACGATTGTGGCTTTGGTTTGTTGTAAAACCTAACATTTGATTCTCAATCTATGACGCTAGCAAGGGAATTCTGGCTAGTAGAGTTATGAGAGGTTGCCCTATGGATTTCCTAGAGTTCATTCAGAACAAAGTCGTACAATGTGGTTGGCAGATTTCAGAGGTGATAGGAGACTCAATGGTTAAATTAACCTTTGAGACTTCAATGGGGGATGAATATGTCTATATCCGCCCCTGTGGCAAAAATGCTGACGGCAACACCATTTTGGAGTTCGCGTCCCTCGGAATGCCTATCCCAGATAATGAGACTGAATTTGCTGCTATGGCGATCGCCCTAATGGAGAGAAATGGAGAGATCCCGTTTGGTCATTGGGGCATCGAGAAAATACAGGACAAGAGGTATTTCACAGTATTTGCTTCACTGATTGCGAACACAATGGATAACGATGAATTTCGGGGAGGAGCCACCGCGATCGTGAATGAGCGGGTAAGGATGCTGAAATCTATTCAGAAAAACTCGATCGACTTTTAGATCTGTGCCAATTGATCGTGGATGAGGGCAACCAGATATGTTCATCTTGCAAGTTGATAGGGAACTCTGAGTAGGAGAATTTTGAAAGGTTGCCCCATGACCGAAGGAGATAAGCCAGAAGAGAAGGTTAACCCACAGCAAACAGCGCTAGGTTGCATCATCCTTATGCTGCTGGTTGGTTCACCATTTGTTGCCTGCTCTATCTTTTCTTCTCAAAAGGATTATGAAAGCCCTAGCACCACTACTTCGATCATTAATGTTCCAGTTTCAGAAAGAACTCCAGAACAGAACCTAGCCTTGGTTGATGGCAAAAGCTGGCAAGGTGCGGAGCAACCTTATGCTTCCCTACTGGATCAGCTAGGATCAAAGTGTAATGAGGACAGAACAGCGATTGCGGATATGACCGTTGTGGCAGTGAAGTTGATCAAAAACAATGGCAAGTCAACGGATAACCTGGATATGCTGACTGGGCTTCGTAATGCTACCGAGGACCAAAACCGTCAGAGTTGCAAAGAGATGTATACCCTGCTTATAGGAGCAATGATTGGCAGCAAATAGTGATCGCTTTATCTGACGCTAAAAAGACTCTGAAACCATTGCTCTAATTAGGATTTAGGATGAACCTATTATAGGGATTGTTGGTACGATCGCCTGTCCTCAAATCCGCAACAGTTGTAGCCTTGTTATGGCTGTTGGTCTTTGCGAACAAGGTAAGCTAGAATCCCTTCCAACCTTTCGCTGATTCCCTTCAGTTGCTCGATCGACTCTCCATGCTTTGCAAAGTAATGCTGAGATGCCGCCACAAAGGCATCTACTCGGCTGCTGACTGCATCCACTTTCAGAGTTAAGGCATCTAGTTGCGCTTGAGTCCGATTCTGAGCCGCTTCTAGATGGTCTAACTGAGCCTGAGTCCGCTCTTGTACCTCAATTAATCGGTCAATCCGAAGCTGACTTCTCTCTTGGGCAGTTTCCAGGCGGTCTAGTCCTCGATTGGCTGACTCTGCGTACCGAGCCGCACTCAGCAATAATTCTTTGACCGTCTCAAATTCGTCTCTAGTGACTGTACTCATAGTGCCCTGTCCTGGCAATCAAGAAATAAGTCCACAGGGGTCAACGTCAGAACATGCTTCCATTGTATTTGAAGTATTAGATTCCCAAAAGCGAAAATTTACCCTGAGAATCCAATACTATAGAAGCGATCGCTCCATCCCCCGTTCAAACCAAGCCGCCTTGAGAGAAAATTAAGCAGTGAGTAGATCTGCAACTCTTGGGGAATCCATCATGCGGCATTGGCAACAGTGGAGCGTTTCATTGGCGATCGGGCTGATCAGTTGGGGCTGGCTACCGGGTTGGGTGCGTCCCGGTTGGGCAGAGGTCGTGCGGTTCACCCTGCTGCAACTGAATGATATTTATGAAATTACCGCGATCGAAGGCGGGACACGGGGAGGATTAGCCCGAGTTGCCACTGTGCGACAGCGATTGGTCGCTGAAAATCCCCATACCTACACGATTCTGGCTGGGGATGCCCTGAGTCCTTCCGCCCTGGGAACCGCTCGGATCAACGGAGAATCCCTGGCTGGGCAACAAATGGTCGCGGTGATGAATGCGATCGGGTTTGACCTGGCAACCTTTGGCAATCATGAGTTTGATTTGAACCAAGCCCAATTTTTGCAACGCTTACAGGAATCCAAATTTCAATGGATTTCCAGTAATGTTAGTGATGCAACAGGGCAACCCTTTCCCCAAGTAGAGCGATCGCGGATTCTTACCATTCCCACCACCACCGGCAACCCAGTGCGAGTCGGTGTGATCGGCTTAACGATCGACAGCAATCCCGTAGACTATGTGCGCTACCAGAACTTTATTACTGCCGCCCAGTCACAGGTCAAAGCCCTGCGATCGCAAACCGACCTGATCATTGCCATCACCCATTTAAGTCTGGCAGAAGATCAACAACTAGCGGCGGCTGTGCCAGAGCTTGCCTTAATTCTGGGCGGTCACGAACATGAAAATATCCAGCAATGGCGCTTTGTTTTGTCCCCTACCGCTAACTGCCCGAATCGAGGTACGCCGATTCTGAAAGCCGATGCCAATGCCCGATCGGTTTATATTCATCAGTTAGAGTACGACACCGATACGCAATGTTTGACCATTCACTCGCGCTTGCAACCGATTACGGCGGCAATTCCCGAAGATCCAACCACTGCCAAACTGGTACAAAGCTGGCTGGACAGAGGCTTTCAGGCGTTTCGTGCCCAGGGATTTCAACCGGAAACGGTCGTTGCCACGATCGCCACCAGCTTAGATGGGCTGGAAACCAGTGTTCGTAATCAACCCACGAATTTAACCCAGTTGATTGCTGAAGCCATGCTGAAGCAGACCGATGGGGCGGAACTCGCGATCTTCAATAGTGGGGCGATTCGGATCGACGATCGTCTGCCTGCCGGAGCCATCACCCAATATGACATGATTCGGATTTTGCCGTTTGGGGGTCAGGTACTCACCGTGGAACTGCCCGGATCACTGCTGCAACGGGTCTTAAATCAAGGACAGGCAAATCGCGGCACTGGCGGTTATTTACAAACCGCGAATGTGAGTCAGGATGCGGCTGGCAACTGGTTGATTCAAGGACAACCCCTACAACCCCAACGACGCTATCGGGTGGCGATCGCCGATTTCCTTATGACTGGACGCGAACAGGGACTCAATTTCCTCAACTTAGATGCTCCCGGAGTCAAATTAATTGCCGAACATGATGACATCCGATTTGTCCTGATTCGTCACCTGCAAACTCTAGCCCCCAGCCATCGATGAATATTGCCCAACAGATGCAGCTCGCCGTTGCCAGCTATCAAACTCGTGATTTCGATCGCACCATAGCTCTGTGTCAGCAAGTTCTCGCGGCATACCCCCAGGAAGTCGCTGCCTATTATTTACTGGCACTGGTGTATCAGGAAAAACAGCACTGGACAGCCGCCATTACCTGTTACCAGCAGATTATCGCCCTGCAACCGCAGCAGTTTGAAGCCCATAGTCGGCTCGGGTCAGTTTACCTGGCATTGGACATGGTAAGTGCAGCGATCGCGGAACTGGAAATTGCCACAACCCTGAATCCGACTCAACCCGTCATTTACTTTAATTTAGGCAATGCTTACGCCAGTCTGGAGGATTGGGAACAAGCGATTAGTTATTATGAACATTGCCTTGAACTGAATCCTTCCCATGTGGGCGCTTACGAAAACTTAGGACGGGCTTTGCTCCATCAACGACGCTGGCGATCGGCAGTTCAGGCATTTCGCCAGTGTTTACGTTATGAACCTGATCATCTGGGTGCCCACTTTAACTTAGCCAATGCGTTAGCCGCTCTCGATTGTCTGGAGGAAGCCGGACAGCATTATCAACGGGTGATCGAACTAAATCCCCGTCATGCCGATGCCCATTTTCGCTTAGCCTCTACCTATAGGCAGCGCGGGTTACTGACTCCTGCCATCACCCATTGGGCGATCGGCTGTGAGCAACAGCCCCATGATCCGCAAGCCCAATTCAATTTCGCCACCACATTGTTACTCGATGGTCAATTACAGGCTGGCTTTCAACGGTTTGAAAGTCGCATGGGCATCAAGTCACCCATTCCCGAATGGTGGGGCAGTCCGCGCTGGCAGGGACAGGATTCGCTGGCTGGAAAACACATTCTTGTTTATGGCGAAGGAGGACTAGGGGATCAAATCCAGTTTGGTCGCTACTTACCCTATCTTGCCAAACTGGGGGCAACTGTCACCTTCTGCTGCGATCGCAGTTTAATGACGCTGTTTGCAGCCATGCCAGGGGTCGATCGCGTCGTGCCTCGCGGGAGCTATAACCCCACCCAGAATGATCAGCCAGATTACCACTGCTACCTGATGAGTCTCCCCCATCTATTGTGGGACGTGGTGGGCGGAATTCCCACTCAAACGCCCTATCTCACAGTTCCCCAGCAGCTCATACTACCGGATGTCTTTCAACAACCGAGTGGAGATCGTAAGGTGGGGATTGTCTGGGCAAGTGGTTCTCCCCGTCCCTGGTTGTCGTCTGCCCCTGGAGAATGGGATGCTCGGCGGCAATCGGCACAGCGCCGCCGGGTACATCTGCCCTTACTCCTGCCGTATCTTGAGAAACCAGGCATCCAGTTCTATAGCTTACAGGTTGGTGAAGCCAGTACCATCCTCCAGCAACTCGGCGATAAACCGACGATCGTTGATCTGAGTGAACACTTGACCGACTTAGCTGCCACGGCTGCCGCGATCGCGGCTCTGGATCTGGTAATCACGGTGGATACTGCCGTTGCCCATTTAGCCGGAGCCTTGGATCGCCCGGTTTGGACATTACTGCAATTTGTCCCAGACTGGCGCTGGCAACTGACGCGGCAGGATTCCCCCTGGTATCGATCGATGCGATTATTCCGTCAACCGACTCTGGATGATTGGCACAGTGTATTTCAAAGTGTTTCCACCACCCTGGATCAATGGGTACAATCAGACCGCCATACCACCACCTGATCCGCCCATGCCACAAGTATCCATCCAATAGAAGAATCGGAAATTCCACAATAAATGCTAGATTGAGGCATTTTGAGGGCAGCATTGCCGGATGACTAATCCTGTGAACGAGGTTTCGACCATGCAGCAGTTATTCTCTATTCAGGGAGTTCTACCTCCCGCTTTGATCATTAACCCGATCACAGATCCAGTCGCTGTATTTTTAGTCATGATCACCCTGCTCCTGGTGACACCGCTTGTGTTTGAGCGCTTGCGGCTACCGGGCATTGTCGGTCTAATTTTGGCAGGCGTAGTGGTGGGTCCCTATGGGTTAGGCATTTTAGAGCGAGATAATACAATTATTCTACTAGGGACAGTCGGATTATTATTTCTGATGTTTATGGCAGGGTTAGAAACCAGCCTGGATGACTTGAAAGACAATGCGAATAAAGCCTTGTTTTTCGGCATTGCTACCTTTACGGTGCCGATGGTGATGGGCACGATCGCCATGATGACCCTGGGCTACAATCTGCTGGCAGCGACCTTAGTTGCATCCTGTTTCGCATCCCATACCTTATTGGCATTACCGATCGTCAGTAAACAGGGAATTATGCGCTCTCCTGCCGTAACCATTACCCTAGGCGGCACTCTAATTACCAACATTTTGGCATTACTGGTGCTGGCGATCGTGGTCAAGGCACACCAGGGCAATTTAACGCTGGGCTTCTGGTTGTTCTTGATTCCTTCCCTTACCCTCTATACCTTCATTACCCTCTGGGGCGTTCCCAAACTCGGACGATGGTTTTTTCGGCAATTCGGACATGATGAAGGAGCTGAATTCACCTTTGTCATCGCCACATTATTTATCGTTTCCTATGCGGCTAAGTTAATTGAAATTGAACCCATCATCGGGGCTTTTTTGGCAGGAATCAGTATTACCCCGTTGATTCCCCAACTCAGCCCATTGATGAATCGGATTCAGTTTATTGGCAATACCTTGTTTATTCCCTTCTTTCTACTGTCGGTGGGAATGCTGGTAAATCCGGCGGTACTGCTACAAGATCCGCGATCGCTGCTGGTTTCTGGGGTGATGGTGATTGTGGCGATTGTGGCAAAGCTGCTACCTGCCTGGTTAACGGGAAAACGGTTTAAATGGCGACTGCCCAGTATTTTTCTCACCTTTGGTCTATCGGTTGCCCAAGCCGCTTCCACACTGGCGGCAATTACCGTGGCTTACAACATCAAGCTGGTGGATCAGTTAACTGTGAATGGCACGATCGCGATGATTCTTGTCACCTGTTTGATTTCCCCCTGGGTGACAGAGCGGTGGGGACAACGGGTTAAACGCACTGCGATCAGTGAGGCAAGCGATCAAATATCTACGGTTGATGATAGCCAAACCAAAGCCGCCTTACCCTATCGCATTCTTGTCCCAGTCGCTAACCCCAGTACCGAGGATAATTTGCTAAATCTGGCATTAATCCTTGCCAAGACCAGTGAGGGCACGTTATTACCTTTGCATATCATCACCGATCGCAATCAACCGATCACCGCCGAAGCCAAAGCCCGTCAGGAGGAACTACTCACTATTGCGGAAACCGTTGCCCATGCGGCTGTCGCTAATGTGGAACCGATCCGGCGGGTTGATGACACGATCGATAAAGGGATTTTGCGTGTTGCCTATGAACGGGATGCCAACCTGATCATTTGTGGGTGGAAAGGCTATTCCACCTATCGAGAAAACTTTTTTGGCAATGTGATTGATAGCATTGTCCAGGGGTCGGCGGTTCCTGTATTGATTACCCGATTTACCCACCCTATTCAAACCACGCGGCGGGTGTTGCTTGCCGTTTCTAATTTAGAGGCTCGTAATGCCGCGCTCCAGCAAACGATTCGCCTTACCCGCAATCTGGCAACAGAATTGAAAGCGAATCTGGAGGTTGTATTACTGGTCGCCAGTGCCAATCAATCCCAGGAGCAATACCTGACTGAGCTCTTACCGGATGTCACCATTCATCGGTTATCTGGTCGGTTCATTAGCAAGGTGCTACAGATGCTCCAGGCTGATGATCTGCTCATATTAAATACAGCCATTAGTCCGATCACTCCAGGTAGACCGGTCTTAGGGGCGATCGCTGAAGCCATTGCGCGGCAAAATCGCCAAATTTCCATGATTATCATGCATGTTCCAAACACCCGCGATCGGCGTAGTTGAACCAATAGCATAGATTTTTGGGGTAGCCTTCACCCCTGCGACAGAAATATTCTCCGGCGGTAATCGTTAGGATGAATCAGTAGTTCGCGATTGACAGGCTACGAGCAATGTGTAGCCGCCAGTGAGGTGATAATGAAATTAACCCCAATTCTTGCTAGTGGACTCATTAGTAGCCTGGTGGGATTAGCCGCCTGTAACTCCCTACCCCAGGAACAGGCAACTTCAACGCCCACCTCTGCGGCGGTGGAATCACCTGAGTCTACACAGGAAGAGACGGTTGCCGCTTCAGCTACATCGCCAAGCTGCGTTCTGGTAGAAAGTGGATTTGGGGCAACAGGTCAGGTTGATATTCGAGCAGAAACCGTTGTTAGTGGGTTAGAAGTGCCCTGGGGAATTGCTTTTTTACCCAACGGTGACATGCTGGTGACGGAACGTGCCGGACGGGTACGCCTGGTGCAAAATAGTCAACTTCGTCCCCAACCGATCGCTACAGTAAATGTCAGCGATCGCGGCGAAGGTGGTCTATTGGGAATTGCGGCACATCCCGACATTGCCAATAACCGCCAGTTTTATCTCTATTTCACGGCGGATCAAAATGGGACTCCGGTGAATCGGGTGGAACGATGGCAATTGTCGGCAGATGGACTGAGTGCCAGTCGCGATCGAGTAATTATTGACAATATTCCAGTTGCCCAATTTCACAACGGGGGACGGATTCGGTTTGGGCCGGACGGGATGCTGTATGTGGGAACGGGGGATGCCCGCAATCCTGACAGTTCCCAGGATGTCAAAAGTCTGGCAGGCAAGATTCTCCGCGTAACCCCCGAGGGGCAAGTGCCACCGGATAATCCCTTTCCGGGGAATCCGGTTTACATCACCGGGATTCGCAATACCCAGGGGTTTGATTGGATTAATGCCACGACCCTGCGAGTCAGCGACCACGGTCCAAGTGGTGAACTGGGGCGATCGGGGCATGATAAGGTCAGTCTGGCAACGGCTGGGGATAATCTGGGCTGGCCAACCACCTATCGTTGCGAGTCTCAGACCGGATTGGTCACGCCATCGATCGTCTGGCGACAAGCCTTACCTCCGGGAGGAGCCACAATCTATACGGGCAAAGCCATTCCTGAATGGCAAGGTAGCTTAATTATTGCCGCCCTCCGCGCCGAGCAGTTACAACGGGTCAGCTTCAATCCCCAGTCACCGCAGCAGGTTGAAAGCCATGAAGTTTACCTGCAAGGTCAGTATGGACGACTGCGAGAAGCGATTATGGGACCGGATGGCGAACTCTATGTCACCACGAGTAACTGTGATGGTCGCGGCAGTTGTCCCTCTGACCAGGATAAGATCTTGCGGATCACACGCTGAGTTTCTCTCGATCGCACCGAACTATGACCGTCACTACCACTCCCGAAGCCGCCTCCTTTGAACAGCAACTTGATCACTCCAAAGTAACTCGCATGATGTGGCTGTTATGGGCACTATCGGCGGGATTGATTGCCCTGGATGGCTTCGATTTTTTCATTATTGGGGTCGCACTACCGTTTTTACAACGGGATTTTAGTTTGAGTGCGATCGAGATTGGTGCTGTTGCCGTCGCGGCGATCGCAGGGTCTTTGATTGGTTCACTCACCTTAGGTCCTATTACTGACAAGATCGGGCGACAACTCATGTTAATCATTGATGTTGCCATCTTTATCATTGCCACCGCCGGAACTGCCTTTGCCTGGAATGCGGTGTCCTTGATTGCCTTTCGCTTTCTAGTCGGTGTGGGGATTGGGGCAGACTATCCCCTGAGTGTGGCGTATATTACAGAAAATGTCCCTTCCCGATCGCGGGGACGAATGGTGATTGGTGCTTTTACCTTTCAAGCTGTTGGCGCATTACTCGGGGCAGTAACGGGATTAGTAGTGATTCATTTGTTTCAAGTGCTTTATCCTGACAATACTCAAATGCTCATCCAATATGCCTGGCGATGGATGTTGGGCGTGGGTTTAGGATTAGCGATTGCAGTAGCCATCCTCCGGTTTAGCTTTCTACTGGAAAGTCCCCGTTATTACATTGCGAGAGGTGAGTATGAGCAGGCTTCAGAAGCAGCGACGTTATTACTAGAAACCCCGATCACGATTACAGCAACCAGCGATCCACCCGAACGGGAACCAAATTTGACCTATAGTGCATTATTTTCGCCCCATTATCGCAAACATACTTTATTTGCCTCCTTACCCTGGTTTTTGCAGGATATTGCTACCTATGGCATTGGGATTTTTACGCCGGTAATTCTAGGAGCTTTAGCCTTTGCTGGAGAGGATAGCTTTGTTGCCAGAGAACTAGCCTCGGCTCAGGGTGCCGCGATCGTAGATATATTTTTGATTGTGGGGTTTTTGATTGCCGTCTGGTTGATTGATCAGGTTGGACGAGTGCGGTTACAAGTGATTGGCTTTCTGGGAATGGCAGTTGGGTTAGCAATTTTGGCGATCGCCAATTTCATTCCGGATACCAGTCCAGCTAATTTAATTGTCGTGTTTATTGGCTTTTTCGTTTTCAACTTGATGATGAATGCTGGCCCAAACTCGACCACATTTCTGCTATCGGGAGAAGTTTTCCCAACGTCGATCCGAGCCAGTGGAGCCGGACTTGCTGCCGCCATTGCCAAAGCTGGAGCCGTTTTGGGAACCTTTGCATTGCCAATTCTGCAAAAGTCCCTAGGAACACCTATCCTGATGCTGATCCTCTCCCTTGTCTGCATTTTGGCGGCTGTTCTGACCTACCTGTTGCGGATTGAAACGATGGGACGATCGCTGGAAGAAGTCAGCTTTGATTGAATGATCCGGAAATCAAACGCCCCGGATCGTCCGGATCTAAAATCTTCTGCATGGTAAAGATTTTAAGCATACAGAAAAATTGGTTAGGCATGGGAATCACAGCAATTTTCGCCCCCTTGGCTCCCCAAAATTGGGGAGAACAGGAGTCAAAGTTCCCCAGAAATTAACGCCTTTACAGATCAAAGCCTATGAATGGTGTAATACTCTGGTGATATGGTATTATTCTGTATGGTAAATGTTTTTATCATACAGAAATTCGATGTCAGGCTCCCTCCTCAGCAGTGAACGGGAACGCTTAGTGCAGTTAATTCAGCAACTTGATCAGGCTGGTGAAGTGGCTCCACCGTACTGTTGGTTAACCGAAACCAGTTCTAAAAAGGGGACAAAGACCTACACCTATGTCATTTTGGTGACTCAACCCCCCGATCGCAAACCGAAAAGTCAGTCACTCGGTAGACCGGGGAGTGCCCGTCATCGCCACTGGCAGCAAGCGATTGCCCGTCGTGCCGCGATCGTTGAGTTAGAGCAACAGTTAGCTATGCTGGAAGCATTAATTGAGCGGCAATTAAGAACCTGGCAGGATTTTAGTCATTTGCTGGTAAGTTGAGCAGAAATTGCCGCCTGTCGCGTGATCTGCATATAGTATGGGGTACATTGCCCTCCTGTTCGGTCTGACTTACTTATGTCTAAACAGCGATCTCAGCCCAAAAATTTGCCTGATCAGTTGGTTCCGGTGGACGCTGAGGTGTTGGAACAGGTAGCGACGGATGCTCCAGCCGAAGTGATTTATGCTTCTGCCTGGGACGTGGAGGTGGCAAGTGTGGAACTGGCTCCAGAATCTGTAGAATCTGTGACTAAAGGGACTCCGCGTGCCGCGATCGCTAGAGAAGTGTTGACCTCAGAGTATCTGGTAACGTTAATTGATAAACTTCGTGATCAGTCGGCTTTACCGGAATTAGTCACAGCTCAGTTATTTCAACATTTGATTGAAACCTATCAACAAAAAGTTGAATTGGTGGTTCAGGAACAGGGCATTGATGCGATCGACACCAGTTTGCCGCACTTTAAAGTAGTGACCAATCGAAAGCAGGGAACCAAGCGGCTGGAGCTAGTGTTTGATAACGATCGTATTCGCGACTATTTGAAAAACTCCTTGTCTGAGTTCTTCACGCATACAGGGATCTGGAAGGAATTTGCCAAAGCGGTTGGAGCTAATTTGGTTGTATGGGCACTGGCGGATCTGGAGGCAACCACTTCTGCTCAGGCAACTTTACCAGAAGCGAAACTGAGTCAAGCAATTCGCAAACGATTACAAGCAATTAACTCCTCATTTTTGATTGAACGCAGTGAAGTTTTGGGGCAAATTCACTGTCAGGATATCGCCAAAAAAATCATTGAAGGCTTTAACCTATCCAACTGTTCGCTGCAAGATATGGAGAAGTTGCTGGGCTTAAAACAGCGTCCTCCCTCCAGCACCGAAACCAGTCTAGAACTCGATCCGATCGCCGTTTTACCAACTTCTATTCCGATCGCAAGTAGTATTCGGGCACAGTTACGCCCTGATCTCTGGCAGCAGAATAACGATCAAACAGCCGTTTTTCACTACCGCAGTAAAGCCAATCCCCATAACTATATTGAACATTACATTACCAATCCGGGTGATATTGAAATGTTGCCCTGGGAAGCCGCCGAACAAATTATTAATAAGTTTGGCTTTGATACGGTCAAGCTGCAACTGATCTTTGCGGCTCGCACGATGGAAGAGGATGAACCCTGGAAAAGTGCCTTTACCTTAAAAGCTACCGATATTATTCAGTTATTAGGTTGGGATAAAAATCACAATACCAGTCTGTCAGAGAAGCGGAATGCCGTAGCGAGTACAGCCTATGCCCTATCGTGCTTACTCGTAAAGTCGGTTTGGATTGAAGGGCGGGGTCGTCGGAAAGTCGATGCCAGTACCCCGATCGGGCGGATGTGGGATGTCTTGATTGATTTGCATGGTCAATTTGATTGGGTTACAGGCAAGATTGATCGTCCGGAGGAAGTTTACATTACTGTTAGCCCTGGATTGTGGACAAAACACTTTCTGAATCGGGCGGGTAGTCGGGCGAAGGAGGCGCTGCATCAGTTTGGCTATCTGGCACGCGATATTCTCAAAATTGATCCCTATCACAATGAACTGGCATTACGGTTAGCGATTCAATTAACCCTGGATGCCCGGATTCGGGTACGGAATCAACATCCCTATGATTACCGAGTTGGTAGCTTGCTGGAAGAGGTATTAGCCAAAACCGAGATTGATAAGGCACTTCAGGACAAGCATAAAGCGCGGGATTTGAAAAATCGGTGGAATAATGCCTTGAACTTACTGATGAGTTTGGGTTGGCAAATTGAGTTTGATCCAGACACTTATCCTGATTGGTTACGACCTGGCACAAATACCCGAAAACCCGACGATTGGCGGAAGATCCGAGTGATCGATCGCCTGTTGCAGGCAAAACTGACTATCAAGCCACCTCATCCCATTCCTGCTTTGCTCTCGAAGATTAAGGAACCGAAGAAACCGAAACCCCTGGAAGCAGCCCCCAGTAGTGAATTGACTGGAGAACAGGTGCGGCAGGCTCGGGATCAGCAGGGTTGGAGTCGTAAAGAGCTAGGGGGATTTCTCAATTTAAGTGCGGACTACATTGGTAAGCTGGAACGTGGCGATCGGGTGATTACCCCGGAGCTAGAGATCAAACTCCGCAAGCTCCTGCACTTGTCGGTATAGCCTGATTCATGGGCTCAGCTTCTGGACGGTGCTGGGGTATGTTGAGCGTGGGTAGCTTCACCATCCTGACCATTTTGTCTGTCTTTTTCTGGGGATTAATTTTAGAAAAGCGTCTATTCATCGGCATTTCCAGCCTCGATCGATGAGACAAGCGCCTCCGTATCTCATCACCTATCCCCTGAGACAGGGTGCTGGTAGCGGAGAAAGTCAGGATGGGACAACGATCGAGACAAGTAAATCCGTATGTCATCACTCACGTAACGTTAGTCTGTATCAGCAGCCCAGCCAGTATAGTGCAGGATTCCAGTTTTGACACAAGGCGGCGGGAATTTTTGCAATCTCTGGGGGTTAAGACAACGGACTCCGGATCTCATCACTAAAATTCGTCTGTTTGCACCTCGTAATTAAATCGAGATAAAAGTCAGATTTTGTCTGAGACAACAATCTCCGTATGTTATCACTACTAGAATGGCTGAGCTGAATTGAGCAGAGGAACTGAAGCGATCGCTAGAAGCAATAGCTACCAAACAATTGCAGCTTTATAGGTTTCTGAATACAGCGATTTGGGTGAGATGGGACGATCGCGGATACTTGTCTCATTTCAGTGTATCTGTCACCTGAAAGCCTGATTCTAAGGGCTTAAACGGTGAGACAAATTCATCCGAATCCTATCACCAGTCGTATGTGGTGATATCGTGGTTATACGCTGGATTTCCTAAATTGTTAGTTGAGACAAGTTTCTCCGTGTCTCCTCACCAGCGATCGGACTTGTCCAGATTCAGTTTGGAATCTGTCAGTGAGACAAACTTCTCCCGATCGGCTCACTGCTTATTGGGTCAGATTTTGGCATGGTGGGAGATAGGGAAAGACTAGGAGCGGATTCAACCAAGTCGTGATTTGGCGATTCAATCGAGATTTTGCTCAGCCTTATATGAGACAAGTATCTCCGTATCCTATCACTTCACGGTTAGCGAAAGATCTAGAACTTGTCTGGTATGCATGTATTCATGATCCTGGCTAGGTCGAGCTTCTGGTGTTGTCTTAATCTCAAGCTTTGCAGATCGATCGCTTGTCTCAGCTAGAGCAATTGCTTTTGTCTCAACTGAAATTCTTGGCAAAATTGGCTGAGAATGCCTGTTGGCTAAATATTCTAGCGTGAGACAATTTACTCCGTATTGGCTCACAGTGTCTCCGTATCATCTCACGATCTGTTCCGTATGCCCTCACTACCATGATCTGAAACTCCGATGGCATCGGAATTCTAGCGATTTGAGACAACCTAATCAGTCTGATCAGACTGATCCTGAAGCCAGAACGATCACGCGACATCTGGCAAGATCAGCGTGTTTTTATATCCAGGATTTAAAAGCCCTGCATCATTGGCTATGGTTGCTGGCAAGTTTCAGTATGTTGAAGAGGGGAATGATGCCTTCCTAGCGCTGTTTCCCCATCGGTTTGATTATATTTGGGCGACCCATCCCTTAGTGGGTGAGAAGGTAGAATGGCAGACCGAGCGCCGCCATCCCCTCAGCGATCGTGCGATTCAGCAGGGAGCCTATCTCTATGGAGTTCGTTTTGGCGCGGAAACTGCCTACTGCTTGTTTGATATTGACCTGCACAGTGTTTATCACCCTCACCATGACCCCTTAGCTATCTCCCGGCTGGTTGCCGCTTTAGAGCCGCTGGGGTTAGTGAGTTATGTAGTCTGTACCTCTAGCTCCAGTGGAGGCTTACATCTGTATTTTCCCTTGCCTCAAGCTCAAAGTTCCTGGAAACTGGCGATCGCGGTAGCCGCGTTATTAGAGAATGCTGGCTTTGATTTAAGACCAGGACAACTGGAAATTTTTCCTAACCCTAAACCCTATCGCGTAGACGGGACACCAAGTTTGTTTAATGCCCATCGGTTGCCGTTACAAATGGGCTCTTATCTGCTTGATCAGGTATTCCAACCAATTTGGTCAACGCCAGCCAGTTTTGTCCAGGCATGGCAGTTTGCCCAAACCCGGAATTGTATTGATCGGATCACGCTTAAGCAGGTGATTAAGCAAGCGAAACGCAAGTGTTATCAGATCTCTGGCAAAGCCGATAAATTTATCAATGATTTGAATGCTGAGATTGAATTGGGGTGGACGGATTTTGGGCAGACGAATCGCTTGCTTGGTCGTATCACCATGCGAGAGTATATTTTCCACCATGTTCTGTTTGGGGGTGAACCCTTAGTTGGTAAAGCTTTAGTTGATGTGGTGGTGGAAGTTGCAACTTCATTACCAGGGTATCGCGATTATTGTCGTCATCAGCATGAGATTGACCATCGAGTTACTGAATGGGTACGGTGTATTGAAAATAGCCGTTACTTTCATTACGGTGATCCCAGTGGCAAGTTCAAATCTAATCTGAAAGCAGTTGATTTGGAATTGGCGGTGCAGCAATCGCCAACCTGGAATCAAGAACAATCTATGGGGGCGAGAGAACGGATTCGTCGCGCGATCGCAGATTTGCTGGAACAGGGTAACTTACCGATCGGGGCAACGGCTCGCTTCCATGCGCTCACAGCCTTTGGGATTGGTGGGGGAACACTCTATCGCCACCGCGATTTATGGCATCCAGATCATCTGTTAGATCCCCCAGTCGCTGACCAGCCCTCCCCTGCCAAAACCGCCAGTTCCTCATCCCCTGTGGAAAACCCCCCGCACCCCCCAACTTCATTGATGGATAGTCCGGTCAATTGCGATCAGGTCGCATTGACCGGAGCTAACCCTACAAGCTTATTCCCTGGTGATGGCGGTAATCGTGCTTCCAGTCTGCTTCCTGGCGATCCGATCTCTCCCAGACAACCTTCAGGCCGTAATCTGGAGGGCGATCGCCTGGGGACTGAAATTTCTCCAGCGACGATGCAGGGCATTCAATTTGTTCGCCAGGTCTTAGAGGAGATTAAACAGCGACAAACGACGCATCAAACCGCAACACCGTTGACGGATCACCAACAACAGATCAAGCAACAGCGATCGCAGGCTAAACGACTGGCACAGATGCAGGAATTTCTGGCTTCCGGTGATCCGATTTTGATGGCAGAAGCCCTTGCCTGGGCAAAACTGAATCCGGGTCTGCTGGATCTAAGGCATCAGGCATAAACGCTGGCTTATGCTTTGGCTCCGGTCTTGATTTTGCTCGTCATCGTTTGCAAGCGCATACTCAATACCACTAACAGATTTCTGGCCAGTTCCGGATCCTGGCGTAACACCGCATCAAATTTATCAGCCTGGATGATCAGAGCGCGACAGTAATCAGAGGTCGAGACGACTGAAGCCGATCGTTTCTGGCGGGTTAGCACTCCCATTTCCCCGATCGTTTCCCCACCGTTTACCGTCCCCACGATCTGTTCTGCCTGCCCTCGGACAATTACGACATCGGCAGTCCCATCAATCAACAGCAGAATCGAATCGGAGGGATCACCTGCCTGACACAGCCGTTCGCCACGGGTATAGACCTGCACTGAGGCACTGCGGCCTAATTCAATCAACGCTTCTGGCTTCAACGATCGAAAGAAGCGGCTTTCAAATAAGAGCAGCACTTTGTCGAGGGTGCCGATGATCGCCGTAGGAACTTTGGTGCGGAGTGGTTGTTTCTCCCAGGAGACGCGGATGCTGGTGGCTTTGATGTCCCCCAGGCGAATCACTTGCCCTGGCTGAAGCCGATCGCGATCGCTCTGGAGGTGTTTGTTGCCGACATAGAGACCACCATTCACACCCAAATCCAACACACTAAAGCCGTCGCCATCCAGGTAAAACACCGCATGATGAGGGGCTACCTTTGGATCGGTGAGTACCAAATCATTGACAGAACTGCGACCCACCCGCACCACCGATTGCTGAAAGGTTTGAATTTCTACCTTGCCCTGACAGGTGATATGAGCAATCAACGTCTGGACTTCTTGCAAAGTCTGTTCCTGATGGCGATCGAGCAGAGTTTGTGCCGTTTCGCGCACCAGCCAATGTCCCTGTTGCAGGGTGAGGAGGTGTTGGGCTTGCTGATCAGCTTGCTCAGGCTGAAGCAGATTTAGCCCGTATAATGCCAGGGTTTGAATCAGGGGATCTAGCTCCTGTAATAACTCCTCCAGGACTTGCAGGAGGGATTGCTGGGAGGGGAGGGCAGAGATGCCGGGAATGCCGCCGTCTGGGATGGAAATGCTCGTTAAGGCGATCGCGGGTTGATTGAATGTATCGAGTTTGGGTGCCCAGTAATGGGTATCTACGGGAGCACTCTCCAGGACGGTCAATACCTCTGGTTTCAGGCGATTTTTCCAGGTTAAGGAGCCATCTGGAGTTTGGAGGATGTCTGGTAACACATCCCCAGCGACCCGCCGAATCGTGGTGGCTAGCTCGATCGCTTCGGGAATATAGCCCAAAACCTCTAACAGACCGAGCATTTGTTTCGTAATAATCTGTTGTTTGTGCTGTACTGCCGTTTGCCGCAAGAGCTTAAAAACGGCGGTTTGCTCATCCAGGGGATGATGGCTCAAAATCTGTTGCCGCAGCGCCAGTTCTTGTAATTGTTCTAATAACACTTCAGCTTTACGGAGAATGGTACTTTTCTCGCCTTCCAGAATCTGGCTAAGTACCTGCTCCTCCTCTTCACTGGTCATGCCATATTCCAGCTTCAACACCTGAAGTTGTTTTTTCTGCCGTTGCATCGCCTCCTGAAGCGACATGCCACTATCGACTAAATCCAGTAACATGGTTGCCAGGGCTTGCCGATAGCTTTCGATGCGGAGTTGACTTTCCCGAGTCCGGCGTTTTTTCGGATCAAGTAATTCGGGTTCAGCGGCACCTAATTCCGTCAGCACACTAAAGTGATCTTCATCCTTAATGCCTAATTCCTGGCGAATTTGCCGGAGGGCTTCCAGGCTAGAAGCGGAATCTGTATTGCCCTGTTCTAACGCTTCTCGCAATACGCCTTTATAAAGCTGTAGCCCCTGTTCCTGGTTAAATCCGGGCAGCACTTTCGCTAAGACATACACTTCCTCTGCCTTCAGATCATCCATCGATCGCCCTTCTAAAAAGCGAGAGAAATCGATCGTTAACTTACTTAATTGTCGGCGTAGACTTCCGGCTAAACTTTCGCGGGAATACAACTCGGCACTGCGATCGAGGGTACGCGATAACCAGAGGGTACTCACAAGAACCATCAACCCATTAAACAGTAAATGGATCGGTAAGGGAAACGGAGTCAGTAGCGATCGACTGCCAAAAAAGAAGAACAAATTAAACGATGAGAAGGTAGACAGAGAAAAAACAAAATGGGAGACCTGTTGAGGGGAGATTTTTTGTTGTTGGCGCTTTAAATGATTGCGATAGGCTGTTTCTACGCCCATCAACAGGAAGTAACTGATGGCGATCGCGACACCGAGAGTCAGGGGAACCGCCAGAAATTTGGGAATGGGAATGGCTTGATTGGCAAGATAAAAGCCCGGAGTCCATAGGTGGCTGGATTGGTGTGCCTCCCGTAACCAGGCTCCAGAAAATAGGAAATCAAAACTCCCGGCATATAACCAGGAATAGAGAAAAAACCCCAGCAATAATCCGACATATCCATATTGAACAAATTTTCGACCGGGACGAGTAAAGGTTTCCCAGTAATTGCGTTCGGCATCAATGTCGATGCAGGGAGATTGACAACCGACACAGGCACTTTTTTCATTACCATCTTTATCCACAATCCGACACATGGATTGCGTCACGGTTTGTTTTTGCCCCTGATGGGCTTCGCTACCGAGTAAGCCTCTGGGCCCGTTAAATACCATTTGTACCGGCGCCATCGGACAGAAATATTGACACCAACTCTTGCCTTCGTACAAATAGCCAACCGTAATTGCTGCCAAAATCGTCAAAATTAAAAATATGCCTAATGCCACACTGTCGGCATTGACAAATAGCAACCGAATCACTAATCCGATCGTCAGTAAACCAAACTGCACATACAAATGATGGCGACCGAGCCAGGAGTCTTTGCGAATTTTGACTAATTCATATCGGGTGGCGGCGGCTGGCGACTTTTGACTCTTACGCTTACGTTGAATCCCCAGCGATCGCGGAATTTGGGACAGAAATGAAAGTGGACAAATTCGCCGCCAGGTTTCATGCCCAAATACCAACAAAATGAAGATGGAACTGGGCACAATGAGAGTCCAAAATGCAGCAAGGGCGATCGAGGGTGATTGTTGAGCTAAACAGTTGCCTTGAACCGGAATACACTGATTCGGATCAATCGGAATCAGCAATAGCGTCGGTAGCGCCAGCCCCAACTGGGTGGCAAGAGGATGCCAAAACAACGACGCAATCATGCCGAGCCAACCGATCGTCAGCAACCACCGAATCAAATGCATTTGCCGTTCGGGAACTGGCGGTAGTTTGCTCACTCCTAACATGCTGATCTCCTCAATTGGTTTTGATCGCCGCAATGACTGCAACAGATGTTGAAGAATTGAATATTTGCTGGCATCGCTGACGATCGGGGGCAATAAACCTACCCTTTCAAGTCGGGTTCACGGCAACCGGAATTCTTTACAATTCTTCATTCTTTGTAAGAACGTAGGGAGAACGGTCTGCGATCGTTCCGGGGGGTCGATTAAGGAGGGAGTAAGAACTAGAGGGGCGGGGGAAATCGTGATCCTGTTAACATCCCCGCCATCCATTCCGGATCTTCTATCAAGGGTTCGTAAAGAGAAGCAGGAGTTTTTGCAAAACTTTCCTGAAGGAACGTGAATTTGATTGAAAAAAGTACCGTTCGGTGCCTGCCATAGTCTTTACTCAGACGGGAGAGAATTGATGAATCTGACGGATTCACGGTCTGACAAGCCTTCTACCCCTGCGTTGCTTACCAAGCTTCAGCGCCTAATCATCCAATTGCTGAATCGCCAAACCATTTTATTGCTGGCAATTTTATTTGTGGCAGGTCTGGCAGGGGCAATGTTGAACATGTCGCGGCTCTCGTCTAACCTGATCCACTCGCAGGCGGTGCAAAGTTCGGCGTTATACGCTCAGGCAATTAAGGAAGCTCGGACTCTTTACAGCAGTAGAGCCGTCAGTCGGGCGAAGGAGGTGCATGGGATTACCGTCACTCCCGACTATGCCTCAATTCCTGGCGGTATTCCGTTACCGGCGACCTATTTAATTGAATTAAGCAAGTCGATTAGCCAACAAAATCCGGGCATGTCGGTGCGGCTTTATAGCGACTATCCGTTTCGCTGGCGGCAGGAGGAGGGGGGGCCAAAGGACGATTTTGAATGGGCAGCCCTAAAATATTTGCGACAGCACCCGCAGGACACCTATGTGCGAGTTGAGAATTTTCAGGGACGACCTGCCCTGCGCTATGCCGAAGCCGATCGCATGCAACCTAGTTGTGTCACTTGCCACAATACACATCCCGAAAGCCCCAAACGTGATTGGCAGGTAGGTGATGTGCGGGGAGTGCTGGAAATTAGCCGTCCGCTCGACAGTTTTACCGAACAAACGCAATCCGGCTTGCGGGAAACGTTTATCATGCTATCTGGTTTGTTGTTACTTGCCTTAATGGGCATTGCCTTAGTCATCAGTCGATTGCGGCAAACCTCTAAAGAGCTAGAACTACGAGTCATTGAACGAACGGCTCAGTTACGCCAATCTAACCAACAATTAGTGGAAGAACAGGAAAAGTCGGATCAGCTTTTACTGAATATTCTGCCAGAGTCGATCGCCAACCAGCTCAAACAAGGTCAAAGCAGTTTTGCTCAAGGGTTTGCGGAAGCAACCGTCCTGTTTGCCGATCTGGTCAATTTCACTAAGCTATCGGAGCGAATGCCACCGACCCAATTAGTCTCATTGCTCAACGAAATCTTTTCGCAGTTCGATCGGCTGACCGAAACCCACGGGCTAGAAAAAATTAAAACGATTGGTGATGCCTATATGGTCGTTGGTGGCTTACCTCTGCCCAGAGCCGATCACGCTGAAGCGATCGCCAATATGGCAATGGATATGCAAGCGGAGATTCTGCGATTTAATCTGCGTCGAGGCCATGATTGTGACATTCGGATTGGCATTAATACTGGGCCTGTGGTTGCCGGAGTGATTGGAACGAAGAAGTTTATTTACGATCTCTGGGGAGATACGGTCAATGTTGCCAGTCGCATGGAATCCCACGGCATTGCGGGGGAAATTCAGGTGTCAGCCTCCACCTATGAATTGCTGAAACACCGTTATAACTTTCAGCCACGCGGTTCCATTCATATTAAAGGAAAAGGCGAAATGGAGGTTTACCTGTTGACTGGGCGAAAACTCCAAAGCCATTCTCCTCTTGTTGGTCATGGTATGCCATTATAAAACTGTACCCCGTTCTGACAGCCTCACTAAGCATTACAGATTTATTCAGGTGTAATTTTGCGTAGGGGTGTGGCATACTCTCCGGGAAGCAAGCTACGGCAGAAATTTCTGGGACAATGGCAAGGACTTTTTACCGAATGGCACGCCCGTACAGAGAGATGCGGAGTGATTTAATTCCCATTCCTAAGTATCTTGATGTTCTCAGAGAATTCAATACAAAAGTTCACGCATTATCCGGCTGGATCTGTTATATCCGTAGCGTTTCAGCCGAAAATCCTGTAGGCTAAAACTCTGCCTGCCTGCTCACTGACTCATGAATGCTCGACAAAGTGTTACCGAAATCTTTTCTACATTCATCCAGTTTGTCGATGACTGTTTTAGCTGTTGGCTCCCAGATCCACGCTTGCGGCGGAGTATACAGCGTTGTCTAGCAGAGGCGACAGAAACCAACCCTTCAGGATTAGCGGAAGCATTCTGGTCACTCTATTGGTATCGGCTCTGGCAGGACAACCCCACAGGGGTAGCCACCGGGCATTTAGCCGCTTATTTACAGGAAGCCTGTTACTGGGTCGCCCAAAAAGTTACCCGGCAACTTACCTATTCTCAGTACAAGTTATCGGACTGTTTTCAAATTGCGATCGCCACCGTCCCCAATCTACTCAAAAGCTATCGTGCCGATCAGGGAGCCAGCCTCAAGACCTTTGCCAATCTCTATTTCGGTAACATTCTACGCGATACTCTACGCCAACAACGGGAAGCCAATAGCCGCACCGACTGGGGCTTACTGCGTAAAATTAGCCAAAAACTCTTGATCGAAGCGCTCCAGGCAGGGGGGCGATCGAACGACACGATTGCCGCTTATTGCTTGGCATGGAGTTGCTTCAAAACCTACTGTGCCCCGACGCAATCCCCAACTACTCGGCAACTGCAAAAACCCGAACCGAAAACCTGGGACGCGATCGCGCAACTGTATAACCAGCAACTTCCTCCGACTGCTCCCTTAAGCAATCCAGACCATCTGGAAAAATGGTTACAGGATTGTGCCAAGCAAGTCCGCAATTATTTGCATCCAGCGATGACTTCGCTCAATCTTGGGCGATCGGAGTCCGATACCGGAGAACTACAAGACGACCTGCCTGATCCCGCCGGAACGTCGCTATTAACTGACCTGATGATCCAGGAAGAGTGGCAAACTCGACAGACGCAGCAACAGCAGATCAACGAGGTACTAACCACAGCGCTAGAGCAATTAAATCCGGCGATGCGGCAAATTGTCGAGCAATATTATCGAGAGGGCTTAACTCAACAGGAAATTGCCACTCAGCTTGACGTAAAGCAATATACCGTCTCCCGTCGATTAAGCAGTGCGAAGGAGACACTATTGCTCAGACTGGCACAATGGAGCCAGGAGCATCTGCATATTACTTTAACCTCACCCGCAGTAAACGCTATGAGTATAGTGTTGGAGGAGTGGTTGCAGGAAAAATTGGCACAGGGCAATGAAGCTCGCTAACTTCACCCGGCTCAATTCTGCTCTGCTCAAACTCCCCAGGAGGTGTTCCCTAGATGCTGACATTTGATCCTTCAACCGTCTGGTTAGAAATTCCGCAAGCCATTCAAACTGAATTTTGGCAACAGATTCAAACGATCGCCAGGGGTGGCGATCGCTGGCAAGTCTATCAGAATCATGTTTGCTTACACACAATTTTGCCGTGGTTGCAGGAGAAAGCGGGTGAGAGCGCGGTTGAGGTTGACTCAATTTACAACCCGCACTTCTGGCAACTGGTGCATGGGAGTGCCGTCACCCTGGGGGCTACCCGACTGATCCTGATTCCGGTTGAGGCAATGGACAAACGGGAATTTCGAGTGCCCCAGGAATGGATTGATATTCCCCGGTGGGTGGGTGATTATTACCTGGCAGTCGAAGTGGATGCCGATGAACAGACGGTTCATGTTTGGGGCTATACGACCCATCACCACCTGAAAACTCAGGGGCATTATGATGCCAGCGATCGCACCTACAGCCTGGATGGCAATGATGTGATTCAGGATCTGTCGGTGTTATGGGTGATGTTACAGCTAGCCAGCGAAGTCACCCGAGCCGAGGTCACTGCCTTGCCCAGAATCTCTTTGCCTGCCGCCATACTGATCGAGCAAGTTGGTGATCCCGCGATTCTATCGCCCCGGTTAGCGATTCCCTTTACTGAATGGGGAGCCTTGATCGAGGATGAATGTAATCTGCAACAGTTCTGTGCTCGCCGCCAATTTAAGGGGTCATCAGTGTCACATTCCGTTCCCAGTCGCGTGAATCTGGGGCAATGGCTACAGCATGTGTTTGAGTCCGGATGGCAATCTTTAGAGGAGGTATTCACGGGAGAGCCAGATTTAGCGTTCAGCTTTCGCCAACCGGAAGCCCTGGAAGCATGGCTGCGGCGGGTGAAGCGAGTTCAGTTAGGTAGAGGTTTGCCCACCGTTCTGCTACTGGTGATGCTAAAAACCGAAGCCGATCAACGCCGTAACATTTGGGTGCAAATCATGCCGTGGATCGGCGAGCAATATTTACCTGCCAATTTGCAGTTAACCTTATTGTCAACCACAGGAGAAACGCTGCAATCTGTGCAATCGAGTGAGCAAAGTAATTATATTCAGTTACGCCGATTCAAGTGTCCGTTAGGTAGACAGTTTCGCTTGCAGATTGCGATCGCAAATAGGACATTCTCAGAAGAATTTATTGCCTAACATGAGTCATTTAGTCATTCTGAACTTAGGTCAAGGGGAGTGCGATCGCGGTTGTCCGGCGGTGACAGCCCAACTGTGGCTACAGGATGACATGGTTCCCATGCAGGTGACGGGTAGTTTACCCGCCGCTCCAGAATTAGGCTCCCTATACTACCGTTGGCAACAGTTGTATGAAGCGTTATATGCCCATCGAGGTTGGCGACAGGCTGAATTAACTCAGGATCGTCCTGAGCTTAAGTTGATGAGGGTGGCTCGATCGCAACCAGACAGTGAGTTTGAGATTGAGCAGGATGAAACGTATATTACCGATGTTTCAGAAGCCGCATTTAAGCAGCTTTGTCAGGAACTACAGGAGCAACTGAATACCTGGCTGAATAACGATACTTTTCGGAGTATCGATCGGCATCTGCGAACGCGGTTAAGCCCCTCGGATGAAGTCCGCCTCATTATTACAGCAGAACATCATTTTTTACTCAGGCTCCCCTGGCATCTCTGGCAGTTCTTTGAAGATTATCCTAGAGCCGAACTAGCTCTCAGTTTACCTGAATATACTCGCTCCATTAAAAGCTCCCCAACGATTCCTAAGCCTACGGTGAATATTCTGGCAATTCTGGGTAATCGCCAGGGCATCAATATTACTAGAGATCAGGAATTACTTGAACAATTACCAGATACCACACTAAACCTATTAGTCGAACCTGATTTAGAAGACTTACATCAGCAACTCTGGCAGCCCGGTTGGGATGTTTTATTTTTTGCCGGACATAGTTCCAGTCAAGACACAGGCAAAATTTATGTCAATGCCACCGAAAGTTTAACCATTGCCCAATTACGACTGGCGCTCAAGAAGGCGATCGAGCATGGTTTAAAGTTAGCCATTTTCAATTCCTGTGATGGTTTAGAATTAGCCTGGAGTTTGGCAGATTTACAAATTCCCCAGGTGATTGTGATGCGCGAACCCGTCCCCGATCGCATCGCTCAAGAATTCCTCACACATTTCCTTACCGCTTTTGCCAGTGGACAGTCTCTCTATCTCTCGGTGCGAGAAGCCCGCGAACGCTTACAGGCTTTAGAAACCCAATTCCCCTGTGCGACCTGGCTCCCCGTCATCTGCCAAAATCCCGCCGAACTCCCCCCCCGCTGGCAGGACTGGTGTAGCCCAACATGTCAAGTACCCGACACTCTACCCCCTCCCCTTCCCCTGTCTCTTATACACATCT